>JBDOMX010000182.1:0-4611 GCA_039831615.1 Planctomycetaceae bacterium | reverse complement strand
AAACTGATCACCAGAAAATCCTACGGCTTCCGCACGCAGAATGCATACGAAACAGCCCTCTACCACAACCTTGCAGACCTACCCATGCCAAACTTTACCCACTGTTTCTTCTGAGGAGGCGAATTTCAAGTAAAATGGTGGGGACCAGCAGTTTTCGCGCGCGATGACTGTTGCGTCCACAACGTCGTTATTGCGGACGAGACCGGACTGAGTGTCACTCTTCGTCCTTCCACGCAACCTGCAACCAGAAATCGCACGTCATGTCTGCTGCACTGACCGACAATGAATCTGCACGCATAGGAATTGTAACAGTCTCTGATCGGGCCAGCCGTGGAGAATATGAAGACCGTGGTGGACCGGCGATCCATCAATATCTGGACGAAGTCCTGTCGAGTACGTGGGAACCGGAAGCTCGCGTCGTATCTGATGATCAGAAACTGATCGAGAGCGCTCTGCGGGAACTGGCTGCCAGCGGATGTTGTCTGATCGTGACAACGGGTGGTACCGGCCCCGCTGCTCGCGACGTAACGCCCGAAGCGACGGAAGCAGTTTGTGAAAAGATGATGCCGGGCTTCGGAGAACTCATGAGAACGGTGTCACTGGACAAGGTTGCCACGGCGATTCTGTCGCGTCAGACCGCCGGAATCATTGGTGGTTCGCTCATTGTCAATCTTCCGGGACAGCCCAAAGCCATCGGGGAATGTCTGGACGCCGTTTTCCCTGCCATACCGTACTGCATTGATCTGCTCGATGGCCCTCGCCTTGAGACGAACACTGACCGGCTCGTCGCATTTCGCCCAAAAAAGAAATGACGCTCGGGCCATCATCACGGCCGGCGCAGAATGGTCGTCTCTTGCAATGGTTGCCGTGCAAGATGACAATTACGCGCAGGCTGCTCCCGCATTCCGGAATTGCATTGAACTGGTGGTCCACGCAGAAACGGTCTGATGAGTCGTCGGCAACACGCTGCGCAGTGAGTCGGCCGCCCTGTCATCACTGTTATGGAGCCCTGACAATGAACGATGAAGCCAGCTACATCTGCGATGTCTGCGGAGAAGAGATCGTGATTCCTGTTGATCCAACGGCGGGATCGAATCAGGAATACGTCGAAGACTGCCCGGTGTGCTGTCACCCCTGCGTCGTTCACGTGACGCTCGCAAATGACGGACAGGTCCACGTATCGTCGAGTCCGGAACAGGATCGGTTCTGATTCGGGCAGAACGCGCTGACGTGAGTGTCCGCTGAGTTGGCGCAGCAGCTCCGGCATCCCGTCGCAGTGCCCAGTCAGTCTTCCTGAAACATTCCCGCCTCCACGATCAGGTCACCCAGGTCAAGAACATCTCCGGTGACGTCAAACGTCCAGTTCCCGGATTTGAGTTTCCGTGGGGTGCCCTGATGGATGACAGACTTCACATAACCGGGACGTTCGTGCCAAAATCGAAATATCCGCGGTCCCTGCGGAACATGAGCGATCTCAAACTCACCATTCTCATCCGTGACAGCGGCATACGGGTGGTCGGTGATGATGAGATAGGCACGCATCCAGGCATGAATCGAACACTCCACTTTAACCGGACGCGACTCCGGCATTGCGAAGACCTTCGTCAGTGGTTTCCCTCGAGGAATGATTTGACTGAAGGGGTCGTTCCGCTGCGCGAACACGGCGACGTTGTGGGGAATCGTGTCAGTGCTGCTGGCCTCCCAGGTCTGGCCGGTACGCAGTGTTTGCATCCGAGGGCTAAACTGACACTTGTCGTTGTCCAGTGCGACAGGAACCTGCGCCGCCTTGATGTACGACGGATGCACGGGCACCGGCATCCTGTTCCGTAAGAAGATCGCCACGTTCCTGAGTCCATGATTCTCCGGATGCACTATGAGAGCATGATTTTTGAGTTCAAACGGTCCGCAGTAATCCGCATCGCGAGTGATCTCCAGTGAGGGCATTTCCGGGACGCCGCCCGAATAGACGATGCGTCCACGAATCGTCGTCCATCCTTCAGCGCAACACTGCGAGACCGTGCCCAGTCCGCATAACCCGGCCAGCAGAGACAAACGAATAACCTGACCCACCACGACCTCCTTTACAGCAGAAACCAGACGCATCCCACCGCCACCCGGTCGGCAACAGAAATCTCGGCACACGCCCTATGACCGCAACTACAGTGCATATCACCTTTTGGATGACCGATTAAACGATAGAGCCATCTCACGTGCAACAGGCAAGTGCCGATTCATGCGAAACTGAGGCCCTTCGACTCCCGTTGTCCGGTACCAAAATGTGTACAGCGCATGAACTCACGAACCCGGCTGGCCCTTTACCAATGCGGGCCAATGCGTTGTTGCGCGAACAGTGCGACATGCGACGCCTTTTCGTGGGGTTGATCTGTGTACTCACGGGCGTCGGCATCCAGATGGTCCATAGTGCCAGCCTGACATCGATGCCGAGTCATGCGGAATCGATGTTTTTGTCAAAACACCTCGTGTACCTGGCGTTGGCGATCTGTTGCAGCCTGGTTGCAACACGCGTCACTCCGTCAATGTTGCAGCAACTGGCGAAGCCGGCCCTGTTCGGCCTTGTGATCTTACTGGCTTTGGTCCTGATCCCTGGAATCGGCACACGCGTGAACGGCTCACAGCGCTGGCTGCGGCTGGGAGATTTATCTCTCCAGCCCTCGGAACTCGGCCGGCTGATTCTGCCAATTGTTGCTGCAAAGCTGCTGACGGATCTGCGATCAAAGGGGTTCACATTCAGTACTGTCCCGAGAACGATTCTGCCACTGCTCGTTGTGCTTCCGCTGGTCGCACGTGAACCCGATCTGGGTGCGACTGTTTTTCTCGCCGCGGGCTTTGTCATTGCTCTGTTCATCGGAGGCTGGCCGTTGAAGTACTTTGTCCTGTCACTGGCAATCGTTGCTCCCGCGGCCACATCACTGTTGATTCTCAAGCCCTACCAGGTTCAGCGGATCACCGGGTTCATCGCAGCATGGAAAGATTTGTCCCAGGCCCCCTGGCAAACCCGGCAGTCGCTTCTTTCAATGGGTGCCGGTGGCCTCCACGGGACAGGCATCGGTAGTGGCTGGCAAAAACTAAGTTACCTTCCGGAAGCCAATACAGATTTCGTATTTGCAGTGATCGGCGAAGAGCTGGGGTTGGCGGGAACGCTGACACTGGTCATCGTCTGGATGGGCGTGCTCATGACCGGTCGAGCCGCCCTGCGACATTTACGGCGAGATTCATTTGCATGGATTCTGGGAAACACTCTGGTCATTCAGCTTGTCCTGCAGGCTTTGGCCAATGTCGCCGTGGTGACCGCCATGGTACCGCCGAAAGGAGTCCCTCACCCGTTCATCAGCTATGGAGGCACGAACCTGCTGGTCAATCTTGTGGCAGTCGGAATTGTCGTGGCGATGGCGCGCGATCCGGACGCTTCAGAAATCACGATGTCACTGACGTCGACCCGCGCAACGACCATTCGCAGCTGAGAAGTGACTCACCCGGTGACCCGGACCGCTGTCAATCGTCACGACGCAAAGCAGCGTCTCGCTAATGAGCCCGGAGATGAGCATGAAACCGGTTCCGATTTCTGCGTCAGTTGACCTGTCGAAGTTTGAGCTGCCACCGCTAAGGCTGAACCGGCTGCACCCACGCTCGTTCCATCTCACCTGGTTCACCGGGATTCGGATGTGGGCGAGATGATGTGACCAGCGCCCGAACGTAGATTTCATCACCAGCAAATTGGTAAGTCGCTGAAGAACCAGGTACCGACTTCAACACTTTGCCCACGTCTTCGCTGTAGCGGCGAGTGACCCCATCTGCTTCCTTCGGATCGTCGGAGGCGGGTGTCGACGTTTCATCAAAGCCTTTTCGTGTGCCGATGAAGTCGGTCGTGTACGTGACATCCGGCTGCCCCTCGATGGTCACAGAGAATTCTTTGTCGTTCTTTGTGACGGATTCAAGTGAGACTCCCGACGAGGAATAGAATTGTCCGGCTTCAAGTGATTCCACTAATACGTCCGGTGTCAGTGTGTCACTGAGAACCATGACCCAGCCACGACCCGGCTGAGAATCCTTGATCGATGTTTCGCTGTGATAGCTGTGACAGTCGTCAGTCGCCAGACCGTACATCAATGGCAGGTCCAGACGCGAAAGTCGCCAGGTATTGATGATGTCCCACATTCGATCTGTAGAGGCATGCAGTGTGTCACCCATGTTTTCGACGGCCGGATGCCCGTTGTAGACCTCAAAAAAACTCTCACCGACCACCTGCATCAGCTGTTCTGCGGTGACAGCGACGTAAAAATCAGGATGGTTAAGATGAATCAGTGCGGCTTCTCCGGTTCGTGCCCGGTGCGAAAGAGCGGCATCGACATTCCGTTGCATGACCTGGACAACCGAATCTCCCCCGAGAGGAGTCAGCAGTGATGATGTATTGGTCACACACATGTGAATCGGGCGGCGCCCAAATCGATCGGACACTTCTTCACCCTGGACCAGCAGGAATTCCTGTGACACTGCCAGTTGGTCGAAGACTTCATCAAACGTCTTGAGTCGAACTTCAGTCGTGTCACCACTGCCGGCTCGTGTCGAAATCCAGCCTTCCGGAAACCCGGC
>JBDOMX010001159.1:0-4632 GCA_039831615.1 Planctomycetaceae bacterium | reverse complement strand
GGCTCCGATTGTTCGACTGGAGCACCAACCGGAGAAACCGCTGAAATGTCAAGTTCAGGTCCGCAACCTCTCTTCCAGGCTGGCTGCCGTTGTTGTGGCTCCGTGGGGCAGCAGCACTGAAGCACCGTCGATCGGACAAATCCCTTCACTGATTAACAGTTTCGTCCCGGGGCTGTCTCAAGCCATTCAGGAACATGATCCCGTCCTGAAGGTCTGGCCACGGCAGGTCAGTAAAACAGGGTTCGGTCACGCGCTCATGCGTAACATCCAGATTCCTGATGGCAAATGGCGAGACTCGCGCTGGTGTCTTGTCTGCGGACCAGCGTCCGTGCATGAACAGCGTTTTGTGATCGGTCTCGTGACAGTTTTTGACGCACCGAACAGCATGGACCTGATCAAGGTGCAAAACGACGGTGAGTGGTCAGCTGTTGTGCGGGTGGCTGATTCCCGGAACGCCAGCTGAATCGCGAACTTCCGGTCCCCTTTCTATTGCGTGTTCGTGTGGTCATGCAGCAGCATGGCTGCTCAACCGTATTGCATTTGCGCCTGTCGTTCGGTCAGTGTTCGTTGAGCCGAAGGCCGGAACATCGAGTTCAATCATCCGTCCAACTGAACCATTGAAGCAGTTTTTGAAATGTTGTGGCGGGTTCTGACTCGCGGGGGCCAATGGATGATGGGTTCTGGCACTCCCGCCGCGACCACGAATCAGCGTAATACGCTGTAATGGTCAATTCTGTTCCCCGGTCGCTGCGTCTGCCGTCGTTTTCCATCGTCGATACCGAGACAGAAGATCGTCGCTGTCGCCTCTGTCGAGTCAGATCCAGCCCGTCACATTCCGAGTTTGACCAGGTTAAAAAGGACCCACGTGAGTGCTGAGGTGCATACACTCCCATGGATTGGACCCGTATTCCCGTCAGTTTGCGTTACAATGTGAGTCCCTCGCCCCACTGGTGAGCTGACGTTGCAGGTCTTGCTGCGAATGGTGATCGTATCCGGAGGCAACTGTGAACTTTCTTGTGCACCTGATTGTCACTTCCGCGCTCTTGTTGCTGGTTGCCAACATCGTGCGCGGTGTTCGCATCGAAAACTGGGGCAACGCGTTTCTGGCAGCGCTCGTGCTGGGCATCGTGAATGCGGTCATCCGTCCGGTCATGGTCATCCTGACACTTCCGCTGACTGTTCTCACGTTGGGCCTGTTCCTGTTTGTTGTCAACGCACTCATGCTGCAGCTCACTTCGGCCTTCGTTCCCGGCATGAAGATTGAAGGCTGCGGGGCAGCACTGTGGGGCAGCCTGCTGCTGTCGGTGCTCAACGTACTTGTCGATGTGCTTGCCGGCATATCGTGACAGCAAAAACACGGCATGTACCGTCCGACGCAGGCCGTTCCGCTCACCAACTTTTCTCGCGCGCCGCTCATATCCTCATAGAACTGTGTGAGGAACACGGCCGAATTCCTCCAATACGAGCACACGATCTTATGCTCTGGATTTTCGTGCGAGTGCTCACGGACGATTGCTGTCTCGATGATCCACAACATTCAATCGGATTTTTGCACGATCCCGTGGCCAATGTTCAAGGCGGGAAATCTGCAACGGCCAAAGCCATCAGTTCAGCGGCGGTGCCGAAAATCATCTCAACAATTGTGCTGTAACATTTCGACTGAAAAACCGCTTAGCGGAGGTACAGTCACTCGACGATTCAGCGACGAAATGGAAAGAACAGCAATGACAACTTCCTATTCCTTTCGCAGCTCCGTTCTGGAAAGCGAAAAAACGTACTGCCTGACTGAAGATGGAATCACCATTGCGGTCGATGGGACCACAACAGACCTGATTCCTTATCAGGAACTTCGTTCTATGAACCTGCAGTTCAATGGACGGTTCAACGATCTCAGTCGGTATCGATGCGTTGTTCGCACCGCAAACAGGAAACTGGCTTTGACCAACGGTCACTACGTCAGTCTCGGCAATTTTGAAAGTCGAGATGCTGAGTACAACCGCTTCATCGATGAACTGCATCTTCGACTGCATCCCTTTGCAGATCAAATACAATGTACTCAGGGAACGATGACGATGTTCGTTTCGGCGCTGCTGTTTCTCATCGTCATGCCGCCGTTGGTGGCGATCGCGATGTACCTGGTCGTCATGAAAGAGGCAAGTCTGTCGTTTACGGCACGGAGCTCGCTGTTCGCAATGCCCGCACTTTTGGCGGTCGTCGCGATTCCAGTACTCCGCAAAGGCCGCCCACGTACCTACGACATCAAAACGCTTCCCACTGACTATTTGCCGGACGCCGCATGATGAGTCTCTTCGCAACAACCAGAGATGACGTCGTGTGATTGAACAACATGCCGACCGGACAGCTCTGTGGCGCGCTCATGTGGGAAATAGTATGCGCGCGGATCTGCACACTTTGTTGATATTCGAAAACTCTGGATGTTCACAATTCCTGAGCTAAGTTTGAGGAGCCAGATACACTCAACACGATGACGCTGGAGAAAGGTTATCAAATGATTCTCGAATGCGGTGACGTGGTTCTTCTCTCCAACAGGCGAATGTTTCAGCACGACGAAGCGAGGCACTTCCTCGGACGAATTGTGGCCAGCGAAGGGGAATTGCTGAAGGTCGAGGGGTTCACCTTTGTTCGCGATCTTGCCACCGGCCATGTCGTCCGAAAGCCGGAAAAACGCGTCAAAGTCCTGTCGCTGGCTTCGGCCGGTTACATCGTCTACCAGCTTGCCGGTGACATTGATGTCGACCAGGCCGACATTGAAAGTGGAAACGGCGAAGCAGTACTGGTTGCCAACAATCGCCCGGTCCTCAATCTGTCCGAGCGGACTCACTGCGGTCATTTCCAAACCTCACCGTTCGTTGCAGGACGGTCGAACATGAACCTGTCGTTGCGTGCCTGACCGATTGGAAACCATGTTGACATGCTGTTGGCTTCTCACCTCTGCCAATGGATCAGTGATTGTTCAGCGGGGACAAAAGCGTCGGGGTGCCAGGGCACGATGCGCGGCGTGTAGTCATCGGCCGATCGGGTATTGGGTGCATCTGCCTCAAATACGTACCCGTTGATTGCTCCCGGAAGCGCGTGATTGCGGCACATCGGAATCACGGTCGGGCTCCCCCCTCACCCAGTGAATCAGCATACAGTTCGACGCGAACACAATCGGGAGCCAGGTCACCGAGGTAAACGTCAACGGTAAATTTCCAGTGATCGTCGCTGTCGGAAACTCGCAATTCGCCGAAACGGAGATCACGCCATTTTTCCTCGAGCTGCAGATGCCACTCGTACAGTTCATGGGCGATACGGGCATCGTCTTTGATGCGGCGGTCAATTGCGCCGGCTGCCGGGCAATAGGCAAGTCGGACGTAGTCCTTCACCATGCGGTGGCTGCTGAATTGAGGGGTCAGGCCGCTCATACTCGCATAAACTCGCTCCAACCAACGATGGGGGACCCCATCGTTGTCCCGATCGTAGAACTCCGGAATGACTTCCTGTTCCAGAACTTCATAGAGTTGTTCGGCTTCACGGATGTCGCGAGTCGCTGCGTCGTCTTCGAGTCCGTCCCCAATGGCCCAGCCGACGGATGGATTCCACGCTTCATCCCACCATCCGTCGCGCACCGACAGATGCAGTCCGCCGTTAAACAGCATTTTCATCCCGCTGGTTCCACAGGCTTCCGCCGGCCGCCTTGGCGTGTTCAGCCAAACGTCGATCCCGCCTGCCAGATGCTGGGCGAGAACCATATCGTAATCTTCGATAAACACTACGCGGTTGCGCAGCTCCGGACGCATCGCAAACCTCGCCATCGTCCGGACGAGCTGTTTGCCGTAACCGTCATTCGGATGAGCTTTTCCGGCAACGATCAACTGAACCGGCCGGGCCGGATCAAGAAGCAGACGCATAAACCGAGCAGTATCGTGCAAGAGAAGCGTTGGACGCTTGTATTCCGTAAAGCGGCGGGCAAAGCCGAGTGTCAACACGTTTGGGTCCAGGACATGACCGGCTTCCCGAACGACAGACTCAGACTCCCCCTGGACCTGCAACTGGCGTTGTAACCGAGTCCGTACGTATTCCACGAGGGTCTGGCGGACGTTGGCACGCATGTTCCATAACCTCGTCGGATCGACATGGTTGAGAGCGGATGCCGGACTGCTCAGGTCTTCGAACCACCCATTGTCCTGACTGTGCGAAACCCATATGTCGCGCGCCGGGGCGGAGTTCCAGGTCGGAATGTGGACTCCGTTCGTGATCGCGCCGATGGGCACTTCTGTTTCCGGCCAGCCCGCATAGATTGTCGAAAACAACCGTTGACTCACACGGCCGTGTAACTGGCTGACCGCGTTGACGTGGCAACACCCGCGCATTGCCAAAAACGCCATATTGAACGGTTCAGCGGCATTTTGCGGGTCACTGCGCCCCAGTGCCAGTAATCGTTCTGCCGGCAGCGCGACAGTTTTCAGAAAAGGCATCGCATAGTGCGTGAGCATTGCCGGATCAAACTCGTCGAAGGCGGCCGATATGGGAGTGTGGGTCGTGAATACGTTCCCCGCCCTCGCCGCACGAAATGCCAGCGGAATCGTGACACCGGTCCGGCGGGCTAATCCGACCGCCCGCGCCAGAACT
>JBDOMX010001211.1:0-20485 GCA_039831615.1 Planctomycetaceae bacterium | reverse complement strand
TCGGCCGGAATCCGGTGCCCAGTGCGTCTCGTCTTTCAGCTGCGCCGTCAGCTGAAATTCTTCCCCATGGGGGACGACAATGTCCCGCGGCATTTCTTCGATCTGGGCGAACGTGAATCGATCGATGTCACGCCATGGTGTCAACCAGCGTCGTGCGGCATTCCATGCAGCATCGGGAACGAACGTGATCGTCAGCAGGAACAGCAGGAGTGGAACCGCGACGGCAATCGCCCAGTGCCTGCTGTGCGGACTGGGAACGGCATCCGACAGGTCGCGACTACGGACAGCGACATCCACGTGATTGATAGCAGCGGCGGTCAGTGAGTGACTGGCCCCAGCGTCCTGCCCTTTTGCTGCAAGTTCAACGACTCCCAGCAGCTGGTCGCCCAGCGCCGGGTAGCGATGGCTGAGCAATCGAGCGACCTGTTGCATGGTCCGGGTCCCCCACACCCAGCGATGGCACTTCAGCGGGAAAAACAGTCCGAAACCGAGTGCTCCGGCCAGCAGGATACCGCCTCTCACGATCGCTGATGTATCTACAAATCGATCGGTGCCAAAGACGGCAGCCCAGGACACCAACAGGCCAAACAGGCCCGCCAGGATTCCTTCGGCAACCTTGATATGCCGAACCTGTTTCCGAAACTCACGGAGTTTCGATCGTGTTGTTTCGGGCAGGCGGACTTCCTGATCGGACATTCCCGCGACTCCACAAAGAAAAACCGGTAGACAGCATGCGGTGGCCTGCAACCGTTGCAAAGTATATGGCCTGGGCTTGTACCACGGGAGGTTCGTTTTTCGTCTTTGGTCCTCATTGGCAAAAATACAGATTCCCTGCACATGTTCACTTGTTTGGAGAATCATGAATTCAATGAGATAATGTGATCTTGAGGAAAAAGTGAGCTGTGTCGTCCCCGGTACCGTTGCGCAGAGAGTCTCAGGAGGGCGAGTGTAATGAATGCTCGAGCGAACACGCCAATTCGAAGGATCGACAGCCCCGGCCTGCGCCGAATTCTGGTTTCGATTTCGTGGGCAGCCGTGGTTGTTGCCGGCTCCCCCACGGCTCCGGCCCAGCACCAGCGCGGGCTGTTGGACCGTCTTGGCGATCTTTTCGGTGGTGCAGTCGAAGTGGAGGAGGTTGAGGAAGCGCAGGGGGGCGTTGCAATACCCTTTGCCGTGAATGGGGCTCCCCCTGCCGCACACGAAGTGGCCGAACGCCAGGCACGGCTCGACACATGGTGTCTGGCGTGGGAAGAATTCCTCGTCAGGTCACTCGATCTTTCCAACGAACAGCGAGCTGACGTCCATCAACTTCTCATCAATCAGTCGGCGTTAAGTCAACAGAAATGGAAGACACAACCACAACAACGTCAACCGGGCATCTCACGGACGTCGGTGGTGTTGTTCGCCGGGGCGACCGGAGCAACCGCATCGATCATTCGGGGTGTTGAAAAGGGGATCCCGAAACTACTTACCGATCAACAACAGGAGCAATACCTGACGATCCGGGCCATTCGAAAACAATGCATCTCGGGGTGGTTTGCCGAGCGAGCTGCTGCCATCGTCGATGCCGAACTGTTCCTGACGGGCGAACAATTTGCTGCGTGTCTGGAAGATGTGCGGCTGCAGACGGCTCGCGGAAAAACCAACGGACTGTATGCATTTCATCAACAGAACTATTATCTGCCCTATGAACAACTCGGGCAGTTCATTCGTCGATTCAAAAAGCTGGAACTCACGACAGTGCAGAAGCGACGCTGGCACGACCTGCGGTCGGGGGGCCAGGGAAACAACAACCATGTGACAGTCACGATTGTGGGAGACGCCGAGGAACAGAACGAGATACAGCTGAACGAGGCCTGCGAGGCCGCTCGGAAACGATATCTGAACGCCGTTGCTGTGAGGTCCGAGTATCTGACCAACAGACTGCAGCTTCCGCAGGAGCAGGCGCGTTACCTCGAAGTCGCAGGAAAGGGTGTGACTGTCCGCCGCCTGAACAGCTGGAAGAAACAAACCCGAGAGCAAATTAAGAATTTCGCAGCGAACCCTCAATTCGGCTTCGGTTTCGGGAACCAGCAGGTTGGCCTCAGTGGCCCCAGCATCCGCTCGTTGGAACAGGACCGGTTATGGAAACGTGCCCTGGAAAAAATCTGTGCCGATCGGAAAACCGGTGTTCTCCGGCAGCACAACGAACGAATTCTGCGGGGAGCCACCTCATTTGTCCTGGCAACGCTGGACCGAGAGCTCCATCTCGATGATGATCAGGCCGAGAGGCTGGAAAAGCTTGTCGAGGAGGTTGAGCCTCATCGGGTGGCGCCCGAACAGTTCTACTGGTTCGAAATGGCCATCCTGGCGCGAACGCTGGCGCAGATCGATCAACAGCAGCTGTCCGGCGTCCTCAACACGGCCCAGTTGGAGTGCCTGAATCTGATCAAGGCACAATTTCGCTACCAGGGGAAAGACCACGCAACAATCACGACTCAGCACGGCGAAATCAATCTGAATCTCACTCTTCCCGGAGAACCGGAACGCAGGCCTCCAGGCAGCTGATGTTTGAGTGATGTGACCCATCGCGCCGAGCTGTTTGATCACTGACGACAGTATTCTTCTTCATTGACTCAGAACACGAAATCATATGTCCACGACAGCTGATGCTCCGAACGATCTGCACTCCGATGACGTTGCTGCGATTGATGAACTGCGTGAAATCTGGCAGCGACTGCGCAGCGAACTGGGGAAGGTCATCGTTGGGCAGGACGACGTCATCGAACAGCTGGCAATCACTTTGTTTGCACGCGGCCACGCACTGCTGATGGGAGTGCCAGGACTGGCCAAGACGCTGCTGGTCAGTCGACTGGCTGAGACGATGGCACTGAGTTTCAGTCGGATTCAGTTTACGCCGGACCTGATGCCAATGGACATCACCGGCACGGACATTCTGCAGGAGACCCCGGAGGGACGTCGCGAGTTCGAGTTCGTCAAGGGGCCGGTTTTTGCGAATATTGTTTTGGCCGATGAAATCAATCGTGCGCCGTCCAAAACCCAGGCCGCGATGCTCGAAGCGATGCAGGAACACCGAGTGACCGTCGTTGGTCGAACCTACATTCTGGATCCGCCGTTTTTTGTGCTGGCAACACAAAACCCGATCGAGCAGGAAGGCACCTACCCGCTACCGGAAGCCCAGCTCGATCGCTTTATGTTTCTGATCAACGTGGATTACCCGTCGCGAAACGAAGAAATCGATATTGCACGCACCACCACGGGCGGCGATCTGCCGCAGCTGGACACGATCATCCACGCTGAAGACGTGCTGCGATTTCAACAGCTGGTGCGGCGCGTTCCGGTGCCGCAGCACATCTATGAGTTTGCCGTCGATCTTGTACGACGTACGCGTCCATCGGCCGAGGAGGCTCCTGACTGGATGAAACCGCTCGTGTCGTGGGGCGCGGGACCGCGAGCGGTGCAGTATTTGATTTTGGGGGCCCGCTCGCGGGCAGCTCTCACCGGCAGCTATATGGCTCGTTTGGAAGATGTTCTGGCTGTTGCCGGTCCGGTGCTGAGCCATCGAGTCCTGATAACGTTCAACGCGGAATCCGAGGGCATCAGCAGTACGGACGTGATTCAACGTCTTGTGGATGAATTGCAGGCGGATCTCAATACCTGATCTGGTGGCCGGCTGCAGAAATGACCGACTGACGGGTCGTGGCCTTTTTTAACTTCCGTGAGTGTTTGTATGCGTCACTTCATCGAACCACAGGTCGTCTCCCGCCTGTCCGGCCTGGCGCTGGACGCCAGGATCCCGATGGTGGGCAGCGTGTCGGGTCGTCACAGGAGTCTCACCCGGGGTTCCAGTCTGGAATTCTCAGAATATCGGAAGTACGTTCCAGGGGACGATACACGGCGTCTCGACTGGCGCGCCTGGGGTCGCAGCGACCGCTATTACATCAAGGAGTTCGAGGCGGACACGAATCTCCGACTTTGTCTGGTCGTTGATGTCAGCGGATCGATGGCCTACGGACCTCAGGGCGGGCCGCAGGAAGGTTCCACGAAGCTGGACTTTGCCCGGTATCTTTGCGGGACGCTGGCTTATCTGGCCAGCGGTCAGGGCGACGCCGTCGGTCTGTCGTGTGCCGGCGCAAAGATTCAGCGGGAGATCCCGCCGCGCCGCAGTGCTTCTCATCTCAAACACATCCTCGACGAAATTGCCCTCACGACCGCCGAAGGTGAAACAGGTTTGCCGGAAGCGCTGCATGCAGTCGCTGAAAAAAACTCCCAGCGTGCCCTGGTCGTGATTGTTTCAGATCTGTTTACCGACACCGAGCAACTTCGCAAAGCATTTCAGCATCTCCGCTTTCGTCGACACGATGTGGCCGTGTTTCATCTGTTGGAACAGAATGAGATCAACTTTGAATTCGACCGTCCCATCAAATTTGTCGATCTGGAAGGAGCACCGCCGATGCTGGTCGATCCCACGACGATGGCTCGACAGTATCGGGACGCTGTGAAGACGTGGCTGGATGACATTACGCAGATCGTGCGCAGTTCGGCTGTCGATTATCATCGTGTGAGCATTGAAGAACATTACGCTGAAGTGCTCACACGCTTTTTGCTGGCGAGGAAGAAATAGCCGCGTGTTCAGCCGTTGGAATCGGCTGCCGCGGCGGACCCAGCCTGCTGCCGTGCGGGAACAATCAATATGGACGGTCAGACCCTCTCTTTGCATCCGTTGCTGTCGACTGAAATCTGAAAACCAAAGCTCGTGACGTTCCTGCAACCATTTCTTCTCTTTGCTCTGCCTTTGATTGGGTTACCGATACTGATTCACCTTGTGAATCAGAATCGGCATCGTACCGTGAATTGGGCCGCGACGATGTTTCTGATCAGGGCCAAACGCATGGCCCGCGGGATGGCTCGGTTGCGATACCTGCTCATTCTGCTCGCTCGTATGCTCGCAGTTGCCGGTCTCATCTTTGCGGTCAGCCGTCCGATGGCCGGCGGTTGGCTCGGACTCACGGCAGGAGGTGCGCCGGAAACGACGCTCGTGCTGCTCGACCGTTCCGTGAGTATGGAGGCGCATGACATACGCACTCGCCGGTCAAAACGAGTCACCGCTCTGCAGAAACTGTCGGAGCTGGTGCAGAACATTGGCCGAAATACTCAACTGGTGCTGTTCGACAGTGTGTCATCAAAGCATCGCCTGGTCGATTCTCCCGGTGATCTGCCTGAACTTCCTCAGACCGGTCCCAGTGATACCGCGGCTGACATTCCCGGTCTGCTGCAGCAGGCGGTTGAATACATCGCGACGAATGAAACCGGACGCACGGATGTGTGGATTTGTTCTGACCTGAGAAAATCCGACTGGAACCCGGCCGGTGGCCGATGGGAAGCGATCCGACGACAGCTGCAGGGACGAGAAGGTGTCCGTGTGTACCTGCTGGCCTACCCTGACGAGTCCGATGACAACCTGTCCGTGACCGTCAGTGGTGTGCATCGCAGGGAGACGTCTGAAGGCGCTGAACTGTTGATGGACCTGCGCGTGAAACGAAGTACCGATTCGGACCTTCCAGCTCATGTTCCGCTGAACCTGATCATTGACGGAGCACGTTCCACGTTGAATATCTCAGTCGTCGGCCGCGAATTCGTGCGCAATGGCCATGCGATACCAATCGATCGGGAGTCAACGTCCGGTTGGGGACGCGTTGAACTTCCGGATGATGCCAACCCGGCTGACAACAGTTATCGATTCGTTTATGCCGAAGCGCCTGTTCAAAAGACGGTGGTCGTCTCAGAAACGGCTGGCATCGGCGAATACCTGCGGCTGGCAGCAGGCACATCGAGCGACCGGAGTCTTGTGGCCGACGCGGAGCTGTTGAACCCCGATCAGGCGGAAACGATTGACTGGAAGCGGACCGCACTGCTGATCTGGCAGGCTCCCCTGCCTGGTGGGCGGATGGCTCAGCGACTGCAGGAGTTCGTCAGCTCAGGGCGGTGCATCCTGTTCTTCCCTCCGGACGTTCCCACGTCGAACGCTTTGTTCGGATGTCAATGGACGAACTGGCAGGATGACGATCTGCCGGTGAAAACTGGTCGCTGGCGTACAGAAGCCGATTTGCTGGCCAACACTCGCAGCGGTTCCCCTCTTCCCCTGGGCGAGTTGAACTTTTACCGACATTGCGAACTGCAGGGTGAACGGACGACCGTTCTCGCGTCACTCAACGGGGGTGATGGACTGTTGCTGCGGGCGCTGTCGGATCATGGTGTGGCGTATTTTTGTACGTCACTTCCCGGTGCTCGCTACTCCACGTTCATCGACAACGGAGTGGTCTTCTATGTGATGATTCAGCGTGCCCTCGCGCGCGGGGCAGCTGCCCTCGGCAATGCTCAACACCTCGAGTGCGGCACTTTGGCCGAAGCCGCAGAACTGAATCAGTGGGAGCCCATGGATGAACTTTCCGACCGCGTCCTGGTGTCGTCACGCAGTTCACATGCCGGATTGTATTCGCTGGGCGACACACGCTATGCACTCAACCGGCCACCGTCTGAAGACTCGACGCAGATCGTGAATGCCGACGTGGTCGAGTCCCTGTTTCAGGGACTCGACTTCACCCGACTGAACGATGCTGCCGGGAATAATTCGGCACTCGCCAGCGAAGTGTGGCGAATGTTTCTGATGATCATGATTGTGGCCTTGATGGCTGAGGCCCTGCTGAGTCTCCCCGAACGTCGGTCAGCGCGTTCGTCCTCGGAAGTTCGCGGCCCGGACGGCGTCAGGCGATTTTCTGCGGCTGATCGATCTGATTCTGAACCCGTTAGTTCTTCCCCATGACGTTTTACTGGACGCCAACATCGCTCTCACTGTCGGTCATCACCCTGATCGTCGCCACGGTCTGTTGCTTTGTCAGCTGGAATCGCAGCGGCTTCACGCCGACGATGGGATTATTGGAATCTTTTCGACTTCTGCTGATTGGACTGGTGGTATTTACGCTGAACCAGCCGGAAATCACAGAACAGGTCCAACCGGATGACCAGCCCGTTCTTGTGGTGCTGCGTGACCAGTCGCGCAGTATGGAAACGCGTGATGTGCTTTTCAGAGCAAACGGGAACTCGCCCGCCCAGCCGATCACTCGGGCCGAGGCGGCTCAACCTCTGGTTGCCGACGGTGTCTGGGAGCCTCTGTCAGATCAGTTAAAAGTCGTCGTCGAACCATTCTCGTCGGAACTCGCCGACGCAGCCGCAGGAACAGATCTCAATTCGGCGTTGTCGTCGGCCAGCGATCGCCATCCCGGCCTGCGAGTTGTTGTGCTGCTGTCCGACGGAGACTGGAATACCGGCAGCACTCCATCATCCGCGGCGACGGATTTAAGAATGCGGAATATTCCGGTGTTCTCTGTTGGGATGGGCAGCCAGGACCGTCTGCCGGACATTGAACTGGCCAGCAGTAGTGCGCCGACTTTCGGTCTCGCCGGCAAGACAGTCCGAATCCCGTTTCGTCTGACAAACTGGCTGCCTGTGGACCAGGCCGTCGTCATTTCTCTGAACGGAACGGGAGGAGAAGTGATCGAGAAGACAGTGCGAGTTTCCGGGATGGGGCAGGTGAACGACACCATCGACTGGAAGCCGGAACAGACCGGCGACTATGAACTGATCGTGTCTGTCCCGTTGCTCCCGGAAGAAACCATTACGGACAACAACGATGTCAGTCTGCCAATCAGTATCCGCAATGAGGCGCTGCGAGTCCTGGTCGTTGAATCGTACCCGCGGTGGGAATACCGTTATCTAAGAAATGCGCTGGAACGTGATCCGGGGGTTGAAGTCAACTGTCTGCTGTTTCATCCAGGGCTGGATGGTGTGGGCGGGGGGCGAGGTTACCTGGATGAGTTTCCGGATGACAAGCAACTGTTTCAGTACGATGTCGTTTTCCTCGGTGATGTCGGAGTCAGCGCAAAACAACTCAGCCTGGACGACTGCGAGAACATTCGACAACTCGTCCGCAGCCACGCGGGCGGCCTGGTATTTTTGCCGGGTTTCCGAGGTCAACAGGAGACGCTCCTGACGACGGAACTCAACGAACTCTATCCGGTCGTTCCGGATGCGACACAACCTCGCGGCATCGGCACCACAGCGCCCGCACGGTTTGCATTGACAGAATCGGGGCGCCGCAGTCTGCTGACACGTCTTGAACCGGACAACGAACGTAACGAAGAGATCTGGCGGTCGTTGCCAGGATTTCAGTGGTATGCGGCCACCGCGCGGGCCCGTATAGGTACCGACGTTCTGGTGACACATGATTCCGAGTCGACTCGATTCGGACGCGTGCCTTTGATCGCGACGCGCACCTCGGGGACCGGCAAGGTCCTGTTCATGGGAACGGATGGAGCGTGGCGATGGCGCAAAGGCGTCGAAGATCTGTACCACTACCGGTTTTGGGGACAGGTCGTTCGCTGGATGGCGTACCAGCGGAATATGTCGCAGGGCGAATTCATGCGGTTGTTTTATTCACCCGACCGTCCTGATGCTGACAACGTGCTGACTTTGAATGCCAACGTGATGAAGACAACCGGCGAGCCGCTGCGGGAAGGGACGGTGGCTGTTCAGATCGTGGCCCCATCGGGGCAGACCGATTCTGTGAGGTTGTCGCCGGCCGGTGATGACTCCTGGGGTCTTTTCACGGGATCATTCACTCCGCGAGAAGGCGGGCCGTATGAGTTGACCACGACGTGTCTGGAAACAGGCTCACGGCTGGAAACCTCAATCTCCGTTCGGGGACAGGAACGCGAACGTGTCGGCCAGCCAGCTCGATTCGATGTCCTGAAAGAGATTTCACAAATCAGTCGTGGCAGTCTGACAGAAGTGGCGGACATTGAAACGCTCGTCACGCAGCTGGCCGCCCTGCCTGAGCCGGAACTGACGACGCGTCGCTTTCGCATCTGGAGTCACCCGTTGTGGGGCGGCCTGCTGGTCCTGCTGCTGGGCGCCTTCTGGTCCGCTCGAAAACTCGCCGGGATGGCGTAACCGATGATGGCTATTGTCTCAGCTGGCCCGTTGGTGAATTTTCGACTGTGCGGTCTGCAGATCGGGCCAAAATCCGATGCTGACACCTGCCAGCATGGCTGCTCCCGTTGCTGCTTCTTCACGACAGGGAGCCACCTGAGTCGTGACGCCAAATCGTTCTGCAACAGCTCTCACGAGTTGCGGATTCTGACGAGCCCCATTTCCGGACAGGGCGACTTCTTTCAGGACGTCAGGCCGATGGCCTCCCGCAGACTGGTAAGTACGCAGCATTGTTTCGGCAATGCCGTCCAGGATACTTCGGGCGACGTTGGCCGGCGTGAAGTTGGTGGTGCCGATGTCGCGAATGACCGCACGGCGGGAGGGTTCGAGTCGAGTTCCCGCGAAAAAAGGTTCACAGATCAGTGCCGGCAGGTTGTCTGAACCGCCAGCGAGTTGTTCCGCCAGACACTGCCAGATTTCTTCTTCAGTTTTCTCAACGCCGAATGCCTGCAGCCACGCGCGCACCGTTCGATTAATCCAGGCGAAGTCGTCGCCGCCGCAAAGCCCGGCACCCACCAGCATGAATTCGTGTCCACCAGAACAGTTTTTGAAAAGTCGTGGTGGGTTCTGGCTCGCCGGGCCAATAGATGATGGGCTCTGGCACGTCCGGCGCGGCCACGGATCAGCGTCATACGCTGTATCCACCGGGCCGGTGCTGACCGACGGTAAGTAACGTGTGTCCAGTCCATCGACTCGCTCGAAAGCCGGAATTCGCCAGACGATCTGACCACCGGTGCCGATGTTGATCAACAGCGAGTCAGGACCGTGCGGGAGGGAACTCAGGACGGCCGCCTGGTTGTCGCCGATGGCGTTACAGATTTTGGTGCCTGCGGGCAGACCCGTCTGGCGTGCCGCATGCACGGTTACCTCGCCAATGATCGAACCGGATCCCACAACCCTGGGCAAACAGTTAGGATCGATCCCGGTCGCTGCCAGCAATTGGCCACTCCAGCAGTCATTGCGAAGGTCGTACAACCCGGAAGACGCCGCATGAGATCGGTCGGTCACGGGCGGCTGGCCGGAGAACATGGTACTGACCCAGTCGGCGACGAACGATGCTCGACAGGGAGACGCTGGCAGCTGCTTCAAGTGTTCCATCGCAAAGATGGTTGTGCCCATGTAGCCGGGGGACAGTCTGCAGCCCGTTGGTTCCATCGCGTCGGCACTGACTTGCGACAACAGCAGGTCGTACACACTTTGTCCGGCCGCATCCTTCGCGACTGCTCGCCTGTCCTGCCAGGTGATGATGTTACCTGCTGGTTCCATGTCGGCATCCAGCAGCAGCGTGCTGTGCATCTGTCCGGTCAGTCCGAGTGCCTGCAGCGAATCACCGGGAGTGGTGTCACTGACTTCCCTCAGGACAGAGCACACTGCACGCCACAGGGTCCCGGGGTTCTGCTCCGCGCAGCCAATCGGGAGTCCGGTCACGCCGGCCCTGTGAGGTTGAGTCAGAGATAAAACCTGTCTGCCGGACTCGTTGACCGCCACGACAGAAATGCTCGTCGTACCGATATCGATTCCCAGAACCAGCGATTGCATCTTGACTCCTGACGATTTGAAGATGCTGTGGCGACGAACGCTCCGGCCATGTCAGATGAGTCCGATACCCGTGGCACGCAACTCATCACGAAACGGGCCAATACGATACGCGTCACAGGACGACTCCGAAGAGCGGGTGTGTCCAGCCGGCATGCACCCGTTTCTCGGCGGCGCGTGCTTCCTGTTGCAAAATCGCCTGCCGTCGGCAGGTCGGCCTACTGGCCCGATTCTGTCTGTGTGACGGCGGCTGCCGGGCGGAGTTGGCTGCGACGGGATTCGACGACTTCAATGGCCCTTTGATGTTGGGTCTCTGCCGCCTGAAACTCAGTCGTCGCCGCCTCAACGGCCGCGACCAGGGGTGGCTCAGCGGCCTGCAGGGCGGCGAGAGTCTGCTGCCCTGCCGCCGCCAGTTCCTGCGCCGTCTTGCCGGCCTCCATCGCTGCAGCTACAGCAGCCCCATCGGCTTTTACCGACTCCTGCGACTTTGAGATTGCCAGCTGCAGAGCCGCAAGCGAATCTTTTTTGGCCGCGACCGCCGCGGTCAGGCTGTCGACCGATGCTTTGATGGCAGGGTCTTCAGGCAACAGCACGATCGCCGTTCCGGCCTGTTGCAGCGCGGATTCCAGCGCCGGAATCGCCTCAGTGTGTTTGGCGACCTGATCTGTTTGCTGCTGTTCCTGTTGTGTTGTGGCAGCAATACGAGCTTGCAGCTCTTCGATCATTTTCTGCTGGGTTGCAACAGTTTGCTCATGAGTTTGAATCATCTGGAGGGACGCTGCCATTTGCTGCCTGTGTTCCGTCACCACCGCTTCTGCTTCCAACATCGCCAGTTGTTGAACATTTTTCGTGGCACGCTGTTCGTGCAGGCTCTTCAGCTCATCACGCAGAGCGATGTACTGCTTCCAGCGTTCGACTTCCTGCGCAATCGTCTGTACCCCGGCATCGGCCGCAGCGGCAGCCTGTTGTGCTTCCGTCAGGGTTTTCTGAAGTGGTTCCAGGACTGCGGTCGATGTATTGACGGCAGCATCTGCCGCGGCGGCTGCCTGCTGCTGCTGCGTCAGGCTGGTGGTGATCTGGATGAATGCGGCGTCGCGGTTGGCAACGTCCTTTGCACCGGCGTCCACCTCCGTTTGCCGAGTGGCTGCTGATTCGCTTCTGGATTTGAAGGAGTCGGCAAGCGTGGTGGCGCTCTGAGCCAGCGGCTCGTCGCCGGGCAACGCGGCAGCGGCGGCCTTCGCACTGTCGGCCGCCTGTTGAAGGATTGGGAGCACAGAGTTCAATGCTGCCAATTCCTGCTGCTGCGTTGAGAGTTTCGTCTTTGCGGCCGCCAGTACGGGTTCCTGAGTCGTCTTTTCCTGTTCAAGTCCGACAATCGCCTGTTGAGCGGCGGCCAGCATTGCCTGGGCTGCAGCCAGTTTGTCGGCTTCTGTTTTGTGTTGAGCTGTGGCCTGCTCGTGGGCGGCGCGAGCTTTCGACTGAGCTTCGATCGCTGCTGGCAAGGCTGCTTCAGCCGTCGCCAGACGCGCTGTGAGCATGGGCGGATTCGACGTGAGTTCTCCGACACGTTGGCCGTCGGCCGCCGACCAGGCGAGGATGGCACCCGTCCAGTCGCCGGCAATGACTCGGTCGGTTTCATCGCAGTGAGTGACACGCAGCGCCAGATCCGCAAAGGCTTCGAAAGCCAGCAGTTGCTTGCCATTCTGGTCCCACAGCCTGGTGACTTTGTCCCGCCCGCAGGAAACCAGGCGGCCGTCGCGGCAGAATTCCACGGCGGACGTGCCGCCACCGTGAGCGTTCCATGACTTGATGTTCCCGCCTCCCTCCATCTCCCACAACTTAATCGACGTGTCCTTGCTGGCAGACGCCAGGACATTACTGTCGATTCGCCACGACACGGCGTTGACCTGAGCAGAATGGCCCAGCAAAGTCGCGTAGTTGCGTCCGGTAAAGGTTTCCCAGACGTGCAGGCCTCCGGCGCGATCGGCTGTTGCCAACAGCACGGTATCGGGACTGAATTCGACAGACATGATCCAGTCGGTGTGTTTCTTATTGACTTCCCGGGCCAGTTGGCCCGTCGCGGTGTCATACACTCGCACGATTTTTTGAGGGCCACCCAAAGCCACAAACTCGTGGTCAGCACTGATATCCGCAGCCAGAACTTCGTCAAGTTCGTCACCCACCTGGAAGAGTCGTTCTCCCGTGCGTACATCCCAGATGACAGCCAGCCCTTTTGAAGCCCCGCGACCGCCGCCTGCCAGCAGGAGTGCTCCGTTGCGGCTGAACTTCAGGACGCGAATCTGTCCTTCCGGAAATGGCAGAACGCCCGCGATTTGAAGAGTCCGGGTATCATAAAGGATCACCTGCTTTTGTCCGGAAATGGCGACGACAGGCGCCCAGGGACTTGTCGCGATGGCCGACACAGCGGTGGTCGCTTCAGAATGAACGACGGGTTCCAGATTCAGCACATCGGGAACAGGAGGCGAACCTTCCGGCCGGGCTCCGGCGGAGATGGAAACGTTGAGATCGATTTTCGGTTTTTTCGGAAGCATCACCTTGCTGGAAGATGTTTCGGGCGCGCCTCCGTCAATCCACTGGCGCACGGTTTCCAGCATTGGATCCGGAATCCGGTCGGATTCCGGCGGCATCGATGGCTCGCTTTCGTGAGTGATCAGCATGAACAGGTAGCTGTCATCCGCACTGCCTGCCGAAATCACTTCGCCCGACGCACCACCCTGCATGAGTGCGTTGTACGACGAAAGGTCAAGGTTCGCCGATTTCTTGTTGGTATTGTGGCAGGAGAAGCACTTGTCACGGAAGATCGGCCGCACATGGTCGGTGTAATTGATCTTGTCTTCTGCAGCGGAAGCACAGTTCAGCAGGAATGCTGCAGCGAAGCAGATAAGCAACCGATGGGTCATGGGGCGATCCATGGGAAGGGCTCGCGGAAGGAGGGGTATGAATTAACTGTCGTCAGAGTCGACCTGTTGGGCAAAGTTTGTCTGAATTGCCCGGTTTAACCGGGAAGGTGGGACCAAACGGACCCGGCTCTTCGTGAAACGGTGCGCATAGGATCAATGATTGAACAGGAATTCCCGGGAATTGAGCAACGACCAGAAGATGTCGTCCAGCGCCTGAGCAGGGTCGGAACCGTTGGCCACGACTTCCACCAGCTGAGCTGTTTCCTCCGCGGTGGGTGCCCGGGTAAAACATCGCAGGTAGAGTTCTCTGATGATTTGATCAGGAGTTTGTTCGGCCTTGAGCGATGCCGGAATCAAGCCGCCCTGCTTGATTTTGCTGTTCGTTGTATCGCCATTGATCATGTGCAGCGCCTGCGACAGATTGGGCTCCATTTTGACTTCGCAGGAACACACGGTCGCTCGTTTCGCTCGTCCGAAAGTCGTTAGGAAGTATGTTGATGTGTTACCGTCAGCAATGTGAACCGCCCGGGCACCCACCGGCAGGCCGGGGAACTTGTCTGAGGTGGTTGTCACCTGTGTAATGCAGTCCAGCAATACTTCAGCTCGCATGCGGCGCAATTCGGCGTGAGCGAAGTTGGTGTGGTCCGTTTCGTTGGACGCATTCACGCTGGTTGAGAGCTGATAGGTTCGGGAGTTGCAGATATCCTTGACCAGCTGGCGGAAGTCATAGTTGTAAGACGTGAACCGCTTGCCGAGCTCATTGAGCAACGGCTGGTTCACGGATGGGTTGCTGATGCGAACATCATCTACCTGATCAATAATGCCGCGTCCGAAGAAGTGAGCCCAGACGATATTTGCAAGATTCGTGGCGAACCACGGGTTGTCCGGAGACGCCAGCCATTTTGCCAGGACTTCGCGACGGTCCTTGCCCGCGACGTCGGGGACGGCTCCGCCCAGGAACTTCGGGGCCATCACTCGGCCGCCGATCGGGTGCTTGACTTCTCCGCTGCCGGTGTTGTAGACCACGGTTTCGCGCGGGTCATCGCTCTTCTTCCGTCCGATCTGCGAGAAGAAGGCGGCAAAGCTGTAGTAGTCATCCATCGTCCAGCGGTCGAATGGATGGTTGTGGCACTGAGCACACTGAATTCGCATGCCCATGAACACCTGAGCGACGTTCTCAGCGACCAGCAGTGTGCCGGTCTCTGTCTGATAGTAGTTGGTCGCCGGGCTGGCGAACGTGCCGCCTTTGGAACTCAAAATCTCCTGCACCATCTGGTCTGTGGGCGTATTGCTCGCAATCTTCTCACGCAGCCAGTTGAAGTACCGCGTCATTGGTTTCTTTTCGACCCGGTTAGCGATGGTGCGCACCTGCAACAGCTCGGCCCACTTCATGACCCAAATCTCAACAAACTCTTTGCGATTCAACAGTTCGTCGATCACATGACTGCGTTTGTCGGGATTCTCGTCAGCAATGAATTTGGCATGCTCGTCTGAGCTGGGCAGCGTGCCTGTAATGTCCACAAATACCCGACGAAGGAACTCTTCGTCGGTGCAAATTTCGGAGGGAATCACTCGGAGTTTGCGAAGTTTGGTGTGGACCAGCACGTCGACATAATTGAGTTCAGGAGTCTGAGGGTCGGTGTATTCCAGTCCCTTTGGCAGGACGATGAAGGCAGAACCGACCGTGTGTGTGTCAAAACGTGCCATAATGAATGCTTCGCCCCGCGCGTGCGCAGTGACGATGCCCGACTGATCAACTTCCGCCGACGTTTCGTTGTTCGTGCTGAAGTAGGCAAGTGATGTGACATCTCGGTCTGTGCCGTCCGAATACTTTGCGAGAACCGACAGACGTTGAGTTTCTCCTTCGCCGTCCAGGACTGCTTCTTTTGGGTAGAGCTCAACGGAAACAACCGACGGAACTTCGCCGAGGTCGTCAGGTGCACCTGCGGTGAGCCAGCGGACCAGAGTGTTGTATCGTTCTCCACCGACAGCCATCGTCTTGCCGCCCGTGTGAGGCACCAGGCCGGCAGACTTCTCGATCAGCAGGCTCTCTTCCGGGACGGCAAGATTGATTCTGCGTCCCGGTAATTCATGGGTCAGGCGAAAATGATCGCCGGACGGATCGAATCCGAACAGTGAAAGGCGAAATCCGTCTTTACCGCTGGCGGCACCGTGGCAACTGCCATTGTTGCAGCTGCTCTTCATAAACACCGGCATCACGTCCATACGGAAACTGATCGGAGGATCAATGGCTGAGTCTTTGACAGTGACGGGAACTTCCACTTTATGGTCGCCGTACGTGACGGTGACAGAAGTCGTCCCATCGGCGACCGGGTGAAACGTCTGCTGGTCCAGCTTCAGCAGTGAGGTGTCGCCAATTGAATATTGACATTCTGCGGTGATATCCCGGGTGAGCCCGTTGGCCATCACGCCCTGAACAACCATGGACTGCCGGTCACGCTGTGACGTCAGCTGGATGTCTGCCGGACTCACGACAATTGATGCGGGCGTTTCCGGAGCATCCTGCGCGACTGCCAGAGATGGCAGGGCCATCAACGCAAGGCAGACGATAGATGTCCTGTATTGATTCATTATATCAACCCTGAGGGCCCGATGAATGACGGTGAAGTGTGACACGAAGTTAAGCACCGGCGGCCCGCGCTGCAGCTCGAGCAGCTGCGCGTTCCTTCGTCTCGAGTCGGAGTTTCTGCAGCCGTGTCAGTCGTTTTTTTAGAGCGGGTTCCGGGGCCGCAGCTTCCACCGGCATCGGCTTTGGTTCTTCTTTGGGCGGCGGAGCAGCGGCGACCGGTTTGGGGAGCGGCTTGTCGACACGCAGTTCTGTCCCGCCCACGCGTGCATGCACGATGGCTTCGTTTTGCTCAGTGACCGTGACTCGGCAGAAGATGTTTTTATGAGTACCAGCCGGACTATCGCCCTTTGTCGTGATGGGAAACACAAGTTCTTTCGTGTCAGCGGTGATCTCCAGCAGTGTCGTCGTGACGTTATGTGGCAGGCCCAACAGTTCAACTTTGGCCGGAGCTGAAAGTTCCTTTGCGATTTGAACTTCTGCAACGATCTCCGTTTCCTGTCCCTGCTCGACGGACGATTTCTGAAGTGTGATTCCGACCCACGGTTCCGCAATTTCCAGCGTCGCCATTTGTGTCGCGGTCCAGGCGCCTCCGTTGACGTTCGCACTGCCAATCGCGTAGACCGGCCATTTGCCAATCGCCGCGTTGCCGTTTGCACTGAGCGGGTAATCGACTTCCGTTTGGCCCTTTGGAATCGCGATGGATGCATTGGCACCGACACCCGGTGGGCGAAACGGGAACTGCACTGAAATGGCTTCGTCCCAGCCTTCCTTCTTCGTTGCCACTACACGTAACTGCATTGAACCATCGCGGACGATGGGGACAGCCGGCTGCACGATTTCCAGTGTGAAAGGAAGTTCGTCGACCACAGCCATCGGAAGTCGTTCGACGTCTTTCCAGACATAGAGTGACTGACCCGGTCCGGCGATGATGTAATCTGCTCGATTTATGAACCGACCGGTGATTGTCTGCGTATCGCTCTTGAGCTTTGCTCCAAAGTCAACGAGTGCTCCGGCGAGCGGTGCATCGGCAGCCGCTTCAAAGACGACGGGCATCGTGTTCATGTTTGCCGGCATGGTCTGAGCGACCATCGTGATTCCGGCAGGCAGATCAGACTGCAACAGTTCCAGTTCCCCTCCGAAGTTGCCTCGCGAGGCAGAAAGGATGGTGGCAAACCGTCCGCCCTTTGGGACATAGATGCGTTGCCGGTCCTGGCTGTAGCGTGCGACGCGGGGAATTCCGAGTGACAGGCTGGGAACGACCGGATTGAGTTCGACTCGATAGATATAATCCGGTCCGCCTTTGCCGAGCAGATCGGTGACCCTGACCTTGTATTCGCCATCCTCGGGAATTGTGATCCGGACATAACTGTCGGGGCCGCGGGAGTCGTCGTTACTGGCCAGAGCACCGTTATCGGGCTTGTAGACGTGCATGACCGGGTCGACGGGCGACTGAATCCGGCGGGCGTAGCATTCCACGTCAAAGACCTGCCCCTTCGTGGCAGTGAACTTAAAGAAGTCCACATCCCCGACCTCGCCGAGAATGCCATTGAGAGCAGATGGGAACTCAACCGGTGTTGCGGTCGCCAGATCCTGGTTCGGCTCAACTTCGAAAGCATTGGGGTCTGTGGACACGCGAAGTTGATGAGGCGTGGCTCCGGTTCCAAGATCGTCCCGTAGCCAGACCGGGAATGTGTCGGTGGCATCTGCGGGCAAAGCCACCTGACGCGTTGTCTCACCAGCCGCATCGCCCAGAAATCGGAACTCAACTGTCTGGCCTGCCTGACCACCTGCGGGAAAAACCGCCGTTGATCGCGGAAATGGTCCGACGTGGAGGCAGTAATGTGCATTCCCTGCTCCCCCATATCCGGTGTCGCGAACTTCGATCACATAACGACCGTCTTCCGGAATGATGACCGATGCCACGGCATCCTGGCGTACGAGTGGTGCATCGTCGACGGCGGCCAGTTCAAAACGGTTCGTGTCCAGAATGGCGACATACGGATCGAAGAAGGCCTGACCAAGTCGCATGGCTTCAATTTCGACGGAAAGGCGCTGGCCTTTCGTGCAGTTGACGGCGAAGTAATCAACGTCCTCTGATGTCACGATCCCCTGCATGGTCGTGTTCTGTTCGATCTCCTGAGCCTGAGTGTATTCAGTGTTGGGTTCGGTCTCCTGCTGTACCTTCAAAGCGCCGACGTAGAACGTGCGATAGTCGGAAATCCCGGACTTCGTTCGAACCTGAGCGACGTGTTCGCCCATAGCACAATCAGCCGAAACCGATACGATTGCCGAGATCGTATTCCCGTCGACCGCTTTGATTTCTTTGATTTCGAAACCCGGTTCGTAGAAGAAAATCTCTTCCGCGTCATTCAGCCGCGAACCCCGGAACGTGACAACTGTCTCCGCTCCGCGCTGGATCCCACGCGGTGTAATGGTATTTAATCGAGGATCAGACGCCTGTGTGCACGAAGTCCATGCCAGGCTGATGACGAGTCCAACAAGCAGATGGCTCCGCATGAGTCATCCTTCTGCCAAAACGCGCGGGCTGAATTTGATGCCAACTGGCTGTTGTCCGAACTGAGTCACACGCGACTCACCATACCGGCCCGCGATGGAATGCCGGACAACCTGTCATTCAGTGATGTTTCGAAGCAGATCAGGCGAGCAATTCCCTGCGCACCTTGCCACCGTTGACAATTTCGATGGGGCGATCGCCAGGGGCCATCAATTCCTTATCCGAGACGATTCCCAGACAGTGATAAATGGTCGAAGCCCAGTCCTGAACAATCAAAGGATTATCTTCGGGTTCACTCGCCGTGGAATTCGATGTCCCGTAAACGATGCCGCCCTTCACCCCGCCTCCGGCGAGCACCACACTGAACACTTTTGGCCAGTGGTCGCGACCGGCGGTGCCGTTGATTTTTGGACTTCGGCCGAACTCGCTGGCGATGCAGACCAGCGTGTCTTTCAGTCGATCACGTTCTGCCAGATCGCTGATCAGGCGTGCGAAAGCCTGGTCGAGCGCTGGAACCTGCCCTTTGATCGCGCCTTCGATATTGTCGTGCATGTCCCAGCCGCCATAAGTGAGCGTGACGAAACGCGCCCCGGCTTCGACGAGTCGACGGGCCATCAGCATTCGGGCGCCCGCGGTGTTTCGTCCGTACTCGTCCCGCAGTTTGTCGGGCTCTTTCGTCAGGTCAAAGGCCTGCTGGGCTTCTGGTGAAGCGACCATACCGTACGCTCGATCGTAGAACGTTCCGACAGCGTCCAGAGAGTCGGATTTTTCCTTGTTAGTAAACTGTTGATTCACAACCTCCAGCACAGCACGACGTCGAGCAAATCGTTCGGCATCAACACCACCGGGCAGTTTCAGATCACGAACGTTGAATCCACTGGCCGCCGGATCAGATCCAAGACTGAAAGGAGCATAGGAAGAACTCAGATAACCCGTGCCGGCGAACTCATTCGGCTGACCGGGAATACAGACGTACTGTGGTATGTTGTTGCGGGGATCGAACTCATGGGTGACCACGCTGCCCATGCTGGGGAATTTCAAAGCCGGACTGGGACGATAACCCGTGAACATGTTGTGCGTGCCACGTTCGTGAGCCGCTTCACCATGAGTCATCGAACGGCAGATGGCCAGCTTGTCGGCCACTTTGGAGGTGTGCTGCCACATTTGACTCAGCAGCACGCCATTGACGTTTGTCTGCACCGTCGAGAAAGGACCGCGGTATTCAACGGGAGCGTATGGTTTCGGGTCGAAACTCTCCTGATGGGCCATCCCACCTGGCAAAAAGATGAAGATAACCGACTTGGCGGTTCCTTCGACTGATTGGTAGTCCTTGATATCTGCCTGGGCAGATTTGATTTGCAGGAACTGTGGCAGGGTGAGCCCGATGCCTCCACAGAAACCGACCTGCAGAAAATCACGGCGCGAGCTTGAACGCTTCATCGGATCAGACTCCATGAGAGACTTCGTCTGCCATTGGGAAGGAGAGAGGGTGGCAGATATGTTTGGTGAGATTCGAGGCGGGGCCGAGTCACAGGATTTGATCCTGGCCCGGTCAATTCAGTGTGGTTCTGGCGCACTCCGTTGTCAAGCGCCGCAGTCCACTAAATGCATCCGGCGACCCGGATGCTTCCTTGTGAATTGGCTGGGAAGTCGGTGAGGGTGTGACCGGCATGCAGACGGGGCGCGCATTTCGGGTAATTTACGGAGAAGAGGATGACTTGCGCGAGTTCGTGTGACGGGCCATAATCCGAGCTTCGAATGATGTCCACTTCTCAGCAGGGAATGCCATGATTGAAGTCGCCGAACAACATTGGGGAACTCTCAGAAACGCGTGTCGGAAAATTGATGATCCGCGGACTCCCATCAATATCTTTC
>JBDOMX010000546.1:0-4649 GCA_039831615.1 Planctomycetaceae bacterium | reverse complement strand
GAAGCCAATCAGAGCCGGCAGGTGTTGCTTCCCATGAAGCTGTTCAAACGCAATAAATTCGACAATAACGTGACGCTGACCATGGTGGGAATGACCAAGAACAGCAAGGTGACGGTTGCCAACAAACCAATCAACAAGGGGAAAACGGAAGAGTTGTTGCGGTTGTTTGTTGATAAATCGGCTCCGGCTGGAACGTACACGCTCTACTTTCAGACCCAAGGACAAGTGTCATATAGTCGGAATCCCAAACGTCTGGAACGTGCCAAGGCGGCGCAAGCTGAGCACACCAAAATTACCACCGCCGCGGCCGCTGAATTGAAGACAGCCACCGAGCAGAGAGATGCGGCCAAGAAGAAAGCGGCTGCGGATACGGCAGCAGCCAAGAAATCCGTGGCCGATCGTGATGGAGCCAAGAAAGCGGCCACGACTGCTGCCGCTGCGCTGAAGGCCGCACAGGCGGAAAAAACCAAGGCCGATCAAGCAGTGAATACTGCGACCGCCGCGCAGCAGGCTGCTCAAAAAAACCTCGATGCGGCTCAGAAGGCCAAGGATGAGAAGCCAGAAGATAAGGCGGCCATCGACGCGTTGGCCAAAGCACAACAGGTCGTTGACCAGGCCAAGCCGGTTTTGGAAAAGGCTCAGAAAAGCCAGGTAGAATCCGGAAAGAAACTGACCACCGTTCAAACAGCCGATCAACAGGCTCGCGAAAAGGTGGCCGCTCTGGAGAAAACGGTCACGTCTTCCGAAGCGACTCTCAAAGCGGCTCAAGCCGCGCTCGCGACGCTCGAACAGACGGTGAAGGATCGGGACGCGAAATCTAAGGCGGCAGTAGCCGCCAAAAAAGTCGTGGACAAAGAAGTCACGGACGCCACCAATGTGGCAAAACCCAAGAACATCAATTTTCTGCCGCCGTCGACCCCCATCATCCTCGTTGTCAAGACAGCGCCGATCGAATTGGCGGCCACGGTTCCCAACGGTGGAAATCTGAAACGGGGCGCCAAGCTGGATGTCAAAGTGACGGTTAAACGCATCAACGGCTATACGGGCCCGGTGACTCTGGAGCTGCCATTGCCGCCGAATGCCAAAGATCTCTCGGCCGCGGCGGTTACGGTCCCCGCAGACAAAAGTGAAGCTGTGGTGTCCATTGCCGCCGGCGGCGAAGCGACTGAAGGGCAAATCGCAAATCTCGTCATACGAGGTTCGGTGACGTTCAACGGCAAGGCTGCTGTGGACGTGCCTGTGACAGTGAAAGTCGCAAAATAGTATCCCCCTCGTGAACTCTTGTTTCCATGATTCATAAGGTGACGAGTGATGCAACGTACGAATTTCGTTCTGCTGGTTCTGCTGACGCTCGGGGTTTCGAGTTGGCAATCTGTAGACGCTGATGAGAAACCGGGGGCGGGGAAGATCACTCCGGCCGAGGTCAAGTTGGGACGACCGGTCGATTTCAGTGAGGATGTTTTGCCGATTCTCGAGGAGAATTGCATTGCCTGCCACAACTTGGCGATTGCCGAAAACAAGTTGTCGCTGGAAGATCTGGAGAGCATTCTCAAGGGGGGAAAGAGTGGTCCCGCTGTGGTCGCGAAGCAGCCAGACAAAAGCCTGTTGTACCAGGTTGCAGCGCGCGCCAAAGAACCGCATATGCCTCCGTTACCCAATGACGTCTCGGCCACACCGCTGACTCCCAAAGAGCTGGGTCTGCTACGATTGTGGATCGCCGAGGGAGCCGCGGCCGGCATGGGCGGCGGAAATCAAGATGTGCAGTGGTCGCGATTGTCTGACGGATTGCGTTCGATTTACAGTGTTGCTCTTTCACACTGGGGAGAGTTGGCGGTCGTCGGACGAACGAATCAACTGTATGTTTATCAGGTTCGCACCGGCGATTTGCTGGGCCGACTGACCGATCCGGCACTTGCGAAAATCATGCAGGACGACCAGCCGATGTATCCCGAGGGCGCGGCTCATCGCGACTTCATCCATTCGTTAGCCGTCAGTCCGGATGGTACGACGATCGCCTCGGGAGGCTATCGGGTTGTCAAACTCTGGAATCGGCAACGCAATGTGCAGCGACAAAAACTGGCGGTCCCGGAAAACGTTTCCGCAATGGCGGTGAGCGCCAACGGGGCATGGATCGCGACTGCGGCCGCTGATCATAAGATTGTGTTATGGGATACCAAGACTGGCAAGCCGGCTGTGACGTTGGAAGGTCACACCGCACGTGTGAATGGTTTGGTATTTTGGCCGACGGTTGCCGAACAGGCACGAGTCAATCAGGCGGTCCGCCAAACTGAAATTGCAGTGTCCGCGGCAGCCCGAAAACTTCAAACGGCTCGTAAGGCCTTGGCGACGTGGCAGGCTAAGTCCACAAAAAAAGACAACGATGAGCAGAAGGCGCTGACGGATGCCATTGCCGCTGCTGAAAAGTCACATACGGATGCGGTGGCCGCTGTGGCGGTTGCTCAGAAACAGAGCCAGGAATTTGCCGAAAAAATTGCCAAACAGACGCGGCTTGTTTCGGGATCCGAAGACAAGAGCATTCGCGTCTGGGATCCGGCTGCCGGAACAGCCAGCGCGCAATTGGACACTCCGGCGCCGGTCACCTCTGTCGTCTTCAATGTCGACGCAACTATGGCGATCAGTGGGCATTCCGACAACATTGCCCGTGTGTGGTCGCTGCAGCCCGAGAAGGCAGACGCCAAACCGGCCGATGATAAGGCGGGAGATCAAGCTGCTGAACCAACTCAGCCGACGCTGGAGATTAAGGGGCACAGCAAACCGATTACGTCGTTGGCGTTAGTCGGCCCGGCTGGCACTCAATTGGTTTCTGGCAGCGCTGACGGCACGGTACGTGTCTGGGATCTGAAAAACGGTAAACAAATTCGTTCGCTGAATCACGGCGGCGCGGTGTCCGCAGTCGTGGTCCGGCCCGATGGCAAATTCGCCGCTTCGGCCGGAATGAACAATGTTTCCAAACTGTGGCAATTGAGCGACGGAAAACAGATCGCGGAAATGAAGGGCGATTTGACCGCGACGCGTGGTGTCCAAAAGTTGACGGATGACCAGACTGTGGCCAAGAAGCATTTTGCCTTGGCAGATGCCGCTTTCAAAGCCGCTGAAAAGAACGTCAAGGATCGTACTGAAGCTGCCAAGAAAGCCAAGGAAGCGAAAGAAAAGGCCGACAAGGCGATCGCCGATCCGCAAAAGAAAGCCAAAGAATCCGCCGATGCCTTGGCAAAGGCCAAGCAGGAACTGGCCGCCAAGGCCGACGATGCCGCGTTGAAAAAGAAAGTTGAGGCTGCTCAGAAGGCAGCGGATGCGGCGACGGCAGCGTTGAAGAAAGCGACGGATACACAGGCCTCTGCCCAACGCGCTCTGCAGCTTGCTGATAAGGCCGTTGTGACTGCACAAGCAGGCCAAAAGGTCGCGACAGCACACAAAACAGCGATGGATGCCGGGCAGAAAGCGGCTGAAAACGTTTTGAACGCGGCGAAGAAGGCCGAGACCGAGATGGCCAAGCCCGTACACGGTATCGCGTTTTCCGCCGACGGCAAGACGGTCGCGACAGCCGGCGTAAATCCGGTCATTCAACTGTGGGATGCGACGACGGGGCAAGCAGTGGACACGCTGACCGGGCAAAGTGCGGCGGTTTCGCAGTTGGCCTATGACATGGATTCTGGATTGATCAGTGTCTCCGTGGACAAGACGCTTGTTGTCTGGGAGACGCGCCCCGACTGGCAATTGGCGGCCACACTGGGCCCGAAAACGGACACGCCGCTGGCCGTGAATGATTCGACCTTTGTGGGACGCGTTCTTTCTCTGGACTTCAGTCGGGATGGCTCGCGACTCGCAACCGGCGGTGGCGATCCCTCACGGTCGGGTGAGTTGATGGTCTGGGATGTCGCGAAACGCACGCTGGTCAAAGAGTTCAAAGATGCCCACAGCGACACGGTGTTTGGCGTTGAATTCTCACGCGATGGGAAGTTCCTGTTGTCCGGCGCCGCCGATAAATTTGTCAAGATTTTTGAGCTGGAAAGTGGAAAACACGTCAAGTCATTCGAAGGCCATACACATCACGTGATGGATGTCAGCTGGCAGGCCGATGGGAGTGTTGTGGTCAGCGCCGGAGCTGACAACGCCATAAAAATCTGGAATGTCGAGACGGGCGAACAGAAACGGACGATCTCGAATTACAGTAAGCAGGTGACGGCGATCCAGTTCGTCGGTGTCGGAGAAAATATCATCAGTTGCGGTGGGGACAAGTCCGTTCGCTTCCACAAGACGAGCAATGGCCAGAATTATCGGAGCTTCTCCGGAGCGACCGATTTCATGTATGCCGCCGCCGCCAGCCGCGACGAATCGATCGTGATTGCCGGGGGAGGGGACGGAGTGCTGCGGATCTGGAACGGCAAGAACGGCAGCAGCCTGGCGACCCTCGAGGCTGACACTCGATAACATGACGGCATCCCGCCGCTTGAACTTCAGCTCAACAGCCGCCAAGCTTCGTGTTGTGGCGGCTGTTGTCGTATGAGCCGCAGGTTGCTACGCGCTCCGAAATGCTGTCTGCCGCCGCCCGCGATCTTATTCCAAAGGGACAGCCCTTCATGTCCGAACAACTGTGGCAGAGGATTTTCGGGGAACTAGAAGACCTG
>JBDOMX010000443.1:0-20555 GCA_039831615.1 Planctomycetaceae bacterium | reverse complement strand
GGACCTTTCTCCGGACGGTGAGCTGCTGGTCGTCGGCGATGGTTCACCGGGCCGCAGCGGCTCTGTTCGATTGATCGACACCGCCACCGGGCAACTGCGACAGGTGCTTGGTACCGCCGGAGACCTCGTTCTGGATGTCTGCTTTAGCCCGGATGGTTCCAGTGTTGCCGCCACGACCGTAGAGAGCGGTCTTAAGATTTACAACGTCGCAGACGGTCAGGAACGACTTGCAATTGCCAGTCATTCGGACTGGGTGACGTGTGTTGCCTGGAGCCCCGACGGCAGCAAACTGGTGACCGGCAGCCGCGACAAGACGTGTAAACTCTTTGATGTCGAATCAGGCGAGCTCAAGCACACCTATGCCGGCCACGGAAAGGCAGTCCGCGGCGTCGCCTTTCACCCCAATGGAGAAGAGGTGTATTCGTCCGGGAGTGACAACAAGATCCACCGCTGGAAGACGGCGGACGGCGCGAAGTCGGCAGAAATCGCGTTCGGCAAGGAAGTTTTTCAATTGGCGGTTGCAGATCCCTTCCTGTTTGCCGTGTCGGCCGACGGCACGGTCCGAAAGTTCGACGTGAAGGAAAACAAGGAAGTACAAAAACTTGCTGGCCATTCAGACTGGCCGCTCAGTGTTGATTTCCATAAGGCCACAGACCGGATCGCGTCCGGCGGTTACGACGGAGAAGTGCGGATTTGGGCCCCCGATCAGGCCGACGCGGTCGTTACGTTTTCTGCTGCCCCCTGACGCCGAGCAACGTTGCATCCTGGACCAGCAGTTTCTGGCGGGGGCAGAGCGTCGCCACGAACCGCGGCGTGCGGGTAATGAATCAAGCTGGAGCAGCACGGCGAAACAGGAGATCTGGCAACACCCGATTTCGAGGTTTGCTGGCAGTTCGTGGCGGATTCGGATGGATATTTTGCAGCAAATCACGTCTCATCATGGGAAACAAACCTGCGAGTCCGCGACGCGAAGGAGCCATCCGATGACCCGAACGTGTCTATTGTCGATTTTGACTGCCAGCATGTTGACACTGTGTGCCGATCAGTCCGTGGCGCAATTCAGTTTCGGTGTCACTCGACAAAACGGAGTGGTCAGCACGGGAGGTGTGTTGCGGCTTGGCGGATCCGTGACACCCGGCAGAACGGGAGTGCGACTTGGCGTTTCCGCTGGCGCCAGCAATCTGATCGGTGTGGGGACGTTCAAAGTCCGTAACGGAGGCGGCAACGGTGGGATTGCAAACACCGGCCCCCAGCGGCCACCGAGCGCTGCTCAATTCGTGCAGGCGTCCCGGCGTTTCGATCGAGACTCCAATGGTCGGCTTGATCATGACGAACTGATTAAGATCGGCACCGCCGTCGTCGCCGAACTCCGTCAACGAAAGGCGCTCAGCAGTCGACCTTCGCGCTCTCGATCTCGCCGAACGGGCCGGTCGAAATCCACGGCGCCCACACTGTCGGATGATCAAATGATCGAAGCCTTTGTCAAACGCTGCATGAAATTCGACGCGGATGAAGATGAGGCGCTGGATGCCACGGAAACGAAAAAGATGGCCACCGCGCTCATTCGGTCACTCGGTTGATGATCAAATTCCTGCATTGTCCGGCCTGTTGAGAGTTGGCGATTTGCCCGAGCAGATCAAATCTGCCTGTTTGTCGGAGTGCATTTTCGATTTCACCTCGCCAGAATCCTTAAAGCAGTTTTTGGAACCGGTGTGGCTGATAATCCTCATCAGGAGCCAGACCAGACTCGGAGTATTGCCGAGGTGCACAAGTGGCTTGGATTCAAGTGGGTCGAAATTGTCGTGGTGCTCGGAACCGTTGCAATCCTGCTTTCTATTCTCGTTCCAGTTCCGCAAATAGGTCTAACGCCCGCCAGTCGAACACGATGCAGGAATAATCTCAAGCAAATCGGCTTGGCGCTGCACGCTTATCACGACGTGTATCATGCGTTCCCGCCTGCATATACCGTTGCCGCGAATGGTACGCCGCTGCATAGCTGGCGGACGTTGATTCTGCCGTTTTGTGACGAGCAGCAGCTCTACGATGCTATCGACCTTACGAAGCCCTGGAACCATCCGGACCAGGCCGCCATTCAGGCCATTCCCGAAGTCTATCGATGTCCTGCTGCAGATATACTGCCGTATGAAACCACCTACCTGGCGAACGCTGCAGTGAATGGCTGCTTTCGTCCGAGCGATCCACGGACACTGGCAGATATCTCCGATGACCATAGCGATACGTTAATGGTGATCGAAGTGTCCGAAGAAGAAGCTGTCCACTGGATGTCAACGATCGATGCCGACGCTGAATTCGTATTGAGTTTCGGGCCGAACACGAGTTTTGCTCACCGTGCAGGGACGCACGCGTGCTTCGTCGACGGTATTACCTGGTTCCTTAGCTCAACGATATCAGAAGCAGAACGTCGAACGATGATCTCCATCGCCGGGAACGACAGCGCGGACCACGATTTGAACGAATGACCGGGAGAGTGATCAGATGCGTTCCCAGCCAGCTCATTTCTGACGAGTATTCGTAGACAAATCGCGATGGTTCACGTTTCATTAGCAGTGCATGGGGCACCCTGTCCCACTCACTTCGTCGCGAGTGAATGTGATACACCCCAAAATCGTTACTCCCCGAGCAAACCGAGGGAAGTCAGTACGATGAGTGGCAATCCGTTTCACGAGCCAATCGATGCCGTGGACGCAGCTCCGGCGACAACAGACGTGGCTGGTACGCGTTTCAACCTCATTAAAGTTCTCAGCGTCCTTGGGGTTCTCGGCGCGATTCCGATCTTTCTGTTGCTGCCGTCCACTCGAAGCCGCCCAGCCACCGGTCGCACGCTGTGCCTGAACAATGTCAAGAACATCACCCTGGCACTGCATAGCTATGCCGCTGAATATGAGACGTTGCCTCCGGCTTACACCGTTGATTCGGAAGGCAATCCGTTGCACAGCTGGCGGACACTGATCCTCCCATATCTGGATCAGCAGCAGCTTTACGAAACGATCGACTTCGCGAAACCCTGGGATGACCCGGTGAACGCTGCAGCCGGTAGAGAGATGCATCGGGTCTATCGATGTGCTTCTGCTGATATCCCGGCGGGTTACACGACATACCTTGCGAACGCTTCACCGAATGGCTGTTTTCACGCCATCGAGCCACGAGATACCTCCGCGGTCATGGACGGGACTTCGAACACGCTGATGGTGATCGAAGTGTCCCCTGATCAGGCAGTTCACTGGATGAAACCGCAGGATGATGACGGACAGTTTTTCCTGAATTTTTGCGGCTCGACTGCGTTGCCACACGCTGGCGGAATCGTCGCAGGTTTCGCCGATGGCAGTGTTCGGTTCCTCGCTGCTGAAACAACACAAGAGGAACGCCGCGCAATGATCTCGACTGCAGGTAGTGACTCCGCCGCGGCCGACCCACTGGAGCAGTGACCTGCCGATTCGCCGCTTACTTATAAGAGCACCGGAGAACTGCACAATGAGCGACAATCCATATCAGGAGCCGGCTCAGGACGTTCCGGGCACAAAAGGCCTGGCTGGTACGCTGCTCAAACTCTTCGGAGTTTTCGCCGCCGTTCTCATTCTGCTCGCGCTGCTGCCGGCGTCAAGACGAGGCAGAGAACCGGCTCGTCGAACGCAGTGCAGAAATAATCTCAAGCAAATCGGACTGGCACTCCACAATTATCACGACGTGTATGACGCCTTCCCACCGGCTTACACCGTCGATTCCGACGGAAAGCCGCTTCACAGCTGGCGAACATTGATCCTGCCGTATCTCGGGGAACAGCAGCTCTACGGTTCCATTGATCTTTCAAAGGCATGGAACGACCCGGCGAACGCACCTGCCTTTGAAACCAGCGTGTCAGCGTTTCGTTGTCCCTCCACGAGTACGCCGCTAAATCAAACAACGTACCTGGCAATTGCTGCTCCGCATGGCTGCTTTCGACCAGTTGAATCCCGGACGATCTCTGAGATCACAGACGGCACTTCAAACACGCTGATGGTAATCGAAGTTTCCCCGAACAAAGCAGTCCACTGGATGGAACCCCGGGATGATGATGGGACATTCGTGTTGAATTTTGAGCCCGACTCAGACCTGGCTCACAGTGGTGGAAGCCAGGGCCTGTTCGCCGACGGTTCTGTAACGTTTCTCAGCGCCGAAATGTCAATGACGCAGCGTCGAGTAATACTCACGGTCGCTGGAAATGACGAAACCGATGACGACCTTGACTGAGTTCAAAGACGGCCAGCGGCAGCAGCCAGCTTACCCAGGCGGACAGAGGATAAAGCCACACCGCTTCACTTCCCGTGACCGTGGCCAATCCGGCGATCAACCTCAACACAACAGCCGAACACAGCAGCACGTAGCAGCGGATCATCCAGCGACGATGCGCCCCCAACTGGCGAGTCACGGCCGCACGCCAGCCGCACGCCACACATACCGCAGTGGCGATGGCGAGTGACGCAAATCCAAGTCCTGCGACAGCTCCCGTCTCTGCATAGCGAGCCATCCACAGGCCGCTCGGAGTGGTCAGCAAGAGCACACATGCGACCTGAATCCGTCCCAGACGGCGATGCCACGGCAAATATTCACGGCGAAATCGTTCATTCAGCAGGATCATTCCAAGAAACAGCGAGCACGGCCCGGATACGATATGTGTGTAAAAGGCCCATTGATAACTGCCTGAGAAGTAGCTTTGACGCCCCCGCAGAAAATCGGACTCGAAATTTGGCGGCAGGTAATCACGGTAAATCAGGATGACGCTCACCGTGACTTTGACAATCAGCACGCAAGTCAGGAGTTTGAGAATACGCTGCACAGTTGTTTTGCGGATATTCGGCATGTGAAAGACACAAGATACATCAGGACAATGAAAAGCGAATCCACGGAGCTGAATGAATCGACTTGCAACAGCTGACGACCCGCATGACTAACACCCTGCAATACCGGACAGACCTGTTGAATCCTGAATTAACTGTGTATGCTCGTGGCGTTCAAAGATTTTAGATAACAATCGTGACGAGGAAAGCATCCTCTGCCGGTCTCGCATCATCCACTTGTGCAAAACATGCAGGTGCTCGCTGGTCAATCCAGGCGAACACCTGTTGGTCCGTCACGCGATCGTTCCGCGCCCCGTGCGGCTGGCTTGTTGAGGCTCATCATCAGCCGCGGTTCGTCGACTTTGTTAATGCTCTTTCTGCTGTGCCCTTCATCAATGGCCATCGAGCCACCAAATCAGATGGCGGTGGATGTCTTTGAGAAATCGATTCGGCCTTTACTGGTGACGCACTGTTACGAATGTCATGGTCCCGAAACAGGCGAAGGAGAGGCCGGTCTGCGACTGGATTCGCTCGCAGGAATTCTCACGGGCGGTGTATCCGGACCAGCCGTGAGCCCTGGCAAGCCATTGCAAAGTCTGCTGCTGCACGCTGTCAATCATGAACCGACGGTCACGGCTATGCCGCCCGAAGAGCGGCTGTCTGCTGCGGAGATTTCCACTTTAACTCGCTGGATAAAGATCAGCGGACCGTGGCCCGTGGAGGGTTTGTCGCAGGATCCGAAACGTTTAAGTGCGCAATTTCACATCACTGACAGGGACCGCAACTTCTGGGCGTTCGTCTTGCCGACGCTGCCGGAACTTCCCGAAGTCCGTGATCGCAGCCTGATACGAACTCCCATCGACAGTTTTGTTCTTGCTAAACTGGAAGAAGCCGGTATCACGCCCGCATCTCCCGCCGGGAAACGCCAGCTGATCCGGCGCGCCACATACGACCTGCATGGGCTACCGCCAACTCCCGTGGAAGTCGCCGAATTCGTCCGCGATGAGTCACCCAATGCTTTTGAGCGGGTGATTGATCGTTTGCTGGAATCGCCGCGCTACGGAGAAAAGTGGGGGCGTCACTGGCTGGACGTGGCACGATATTCAGACAGCAACGGGATGGATGACAACATTGCGTTCGCGGACGCGTGGCGATTCCGGGACTACGTGATCTCTGCCTTCAACACGGACAAGCCCTATGACCAGTTCGTCCGGGAACAGGTTGCCGGCGATCTGCTCACTTCGTGGGATTCTGAAAACCGTGCCGAAGCAATCATCGCCACCACGTTTCTGATGCTCGGACAAAAGCAGCCCAGTGCTGACGACCCGGTGAAACAGCAACTGGACATCGTCGATGAGCAGCTCGACACTCTGACTCGCGGTTTTCTGGCGATGACCATCGCCTGCGCCCGCTGCCACGACCATAAATTCGATCCCATCTCGCAGCAGGACTACTATGGCCTGGCCGGGATCCTTCGAAGCACCACGTCGATGCTGTCACATCGCGTGGATGCCAAATTCAACGTCACGGCACTTTCTGGCAGAGCGGACAACCATTTGGTATCACTGCTTGAACAGCAAATGGACGAACACGACGACGTACTGGTCAACGGCAACAAGTCCAGGATGTCGGCCGCACAAAAGCAGACGCACACTGACCAGCTCAACGACGCCTACGACGAAATGGGAAAAATCCCCACGGCGATGGCTGTGAAAGACGGCCAGGTTTCAGACATGCCCGTTTTTCATCGAGGCAATCATCTGACCCCGGCGAACATGACGCCACGCGGTGTGCCACAAATTCTGATGCCGCGGGAAGTTCCGACGACAGAACGAAGTGCCCATGCAGATCCCGCGAATCACAATGCAGCAGGCCGTCCGGATGATTCGGGCGACAGCGATGATCATTCAACAACTGCGGTCAACCTGCGGAACGACGGTCGTTTGTCCATCACAGCAGGAGAAAGCGGTCGTCGTGAGCTCGCGGAGTGGCTGACTTCGGAGTCGAATCCGCTGACGGCCCGCGTGATGGTGAACCGGATCTGGCACTGGCACATGGGAGCGGGGATCGTCGAATCGCCGGACAACTTCGGTCGGCTTGGACAAAGACCAAAGAACCAGGAACTGCTCGACTGGCTGACCGTGCGTTTCATTGAATCCGGATGGTCGATGAAGGAACTGCATCGTTTGATCATGTCGTCGACCATCTATCGCATGCAGCCTTTGGAGGCTCCATCAACAGGGTCCAGTGAGTCGAACCACGCTCTTTGTCTGCGGATCACGCCTCGCCGACTGACTGCGGAAGAAATCCGTGACAGCCTGCTTGCCATCAGTCAGCAGCTGGACATGACGATGGGGGGCAGGACCCTTCCGGTCCGCAACCATAAGATCATGAACGCTGATGAGATCAGCAGGTGCAACCAGCTGCATGATCAGCCACGACGTACCGTGTACCAGCCGGTGATCCGCAGCGGACTGGATGAGTTTCTGACGACATTTGATTTCCCCGACCCCTCAGTGCCGGCCGGCAGTCGTCATACGACAACGGTTGCCCCTCAGGCGCTGTACATGATGAACAGTCCACTGGTGCGGACGTCGTCGCGGCTTGTTGCTGAACGGCTGGCCGGAATTCCTGATTCCACCGTCGCAAATCGTGTGCAATTCGCGTATGAGTTACTTCTGTCTCGTCAGGCGACGGACAACGAGATCGACCTTTGGAGTTCCTTCATCAGCCAGGGACAACCGTCTGACACCGGCAGTGCTGCCGGTTCAGATGACAGCACGCTGCAGGCATGGGAATCGCTCGTTCGAATCCTGTTGTCCTCGAATGATTTCACGTACGTAAAATGATCCCATCCGTGCCCACAACAAGACGTCAGTTCATCAATCAGCTCGGCGCCGGTTTCGGAAGTCTGGCGCTGGCACCGCTGCTGGCGGAAGCCCAGGTGCATCATGTCCCGCGCGCTCAGCGCGTTATCATGCTGTTTATGTTCGGCGGCCCTTCACACGTCGACACATTCGACTACAAACCAAAACTCAGCAGAGACCACGGCAAAGAACTGTCTCGTGCCGCACTGCCCCGTGTCCTGTCGTTCCCGCAACAACTGGGCGGATTGCTGGGCACTCCATGGAAATTCAGACAGCACGGTGAAAGCGGAGCGTGGGTCAGTGAGTTGTTTCCTGAGACAGCGCAGGTGGTCGACGACCTCTGTCTCATCAAGTCGATGCACTGCACAAATCCTCGCCATGGCGGTGCCGTGCTCGAATGGCACACTGGCAGCGACACGTTTATCCGCCCCAGCATGGGATCGTGGATCACGTATGGCCTGGGGAGCGCAAACGACAATCTTCCGTCGTACATCACCATCGACCAGGCGACCTCGCAGGGCGGCGCCAACAACTTTGGATCAGCGTTCCTCCCTGGCCACTATCAGGGAACGCTGCTGGGCGGCGGCAAAGGGGCTTCATTTCCATTCATGACGGCCAGCGCCGCAGATCAGCAACGGCAGCGCCGGGAACTGGACATGCTGTTCCGCCTGTCGACCGGTGATCAATCTCAGACGCGCGACATGGAGGCGCGGATCAAGTCGTTTGAACTTGCATTTCGCATGCAAATGGTGGCTCCGGAAGCATTGAATCTTTCTCAGGAGACGCCTGAAACACAGAAGATGTACGGTTTGGACAAACCGGAAACCGAGTCATTTGCACGCCAGTGCCTGTTGGCTCGAAGATTCTCGGAGCGTGGGGTCAGGTTTGTCCAGTGCAATGCCAACGGTTGGGATGCCCACAGTGGTTTAGTCAGCAACCATGGTAAAAAAGCGAGAGAGGTCGATCGGCCGATCGCGGCGCTGCTTCGGGATTTGAAGCGCCGAGGATTACTGGACGACACCCTCGTGGTCTGGGGCGGCGAGTTTGGGCGCACTCCTGTGTCACAGAACGCCGACGGACGAGACCACAATCCGTGGGGATTCACGATGTGGATGGCGGGGGCCGGCGTGAAGTCGGGTGAATCGATCGGTCGGACGGACGAGTACGGATTGTACGCGGTCGAGAATAAAGTCCACTTCCATGACCTGCACGCCACCATTCTTCACTTGTTGGGATTGAATCATGACCGTTTGACGTATCGCCACGCGGGGCGGAATTTTCGTCTCACCGACATACATGGTCGCGTTGTGCAGGAGATCCTCAGTTAGTGATTGTCAGGAACAAATATTAGGATTCGCCCGTAGCTGGAGTCGCCAGACTTCAGGGAACAACCGAGCGTTCCGAATTCTGGCGAATCCGGCTACCCTAAACTTGAGCTTTGGCAGACCACTGGAAGCGAGTTTCTCACAAGGTTCGCGGGAAATGGGACGGTCGCCGGTTACCGGCAACGACCGAACTCTCAGAGTGGCTTCCGGGCATGCTTCTCAAAGAATTCCCAGATTGTGGTCAGGCCGTCGATGTCGCGGTTGGCTTTGCCGATGATCTTTTCGGGCCGATACTGAGTTCCGCCCGGAATCGCGTGACCACCGCCGATCACTCGATACAAAGCTACTGCCGATCCTCCCCTCCCACCTGTCCACAATTTCAGTTCGATTTGACTCATTCATGTTCGGCATACGGTGGAGTCTCTGTGAGAGTTCCCTGGCGGTCGACGTCCGACGTGTATTCATAGGTATAGACCACAGTCCCCTGCTGTTCCCTGAGCACGGCTGGTTTTTTGCCCTGTTGTTCGGCGAAATAGCGGACGTTGACAGCTTCGATCGCTCGGTCGTGTTGGTCTTTCTTCGTGACATGATGTCCGTGTCGGGAAAATGTCTGTCGTTGCTTGTCACGAATCCGCTCCCAGCCGACAAGCCGGTTTTCATCGTCGTACAGGTATTCGTCTCGCCAGTTTCTGCCAGTCACCAGTGCCGGATCAGTGTAGAGGCCACCGGCGTCCTTCGTCTTGTAATCAACGGAGAGAATACGTCCATCTTCACTGTACTGCCGAACTTCATTCTCCGGCCAGTAGAATGAAATAATGGCCGGCGCGGAATAGTACGTTCCGTTGTGGACGAATGCTCCGATGTCCACCCGGCTGGACTGCATCGCCGAACCACTTCGAATGGGCTGTCGTTGATGATGCTGCAACGAAATCGTGACCACAGCCTGTTCGTCGTCCTGTGGCTCAATCCGGACCCGTGATGGATCTCCCTGCAGGACAACCCAGTGCCATGTCAGTTTCAGCTCGTTGAGATCGAGACTCTTTTTCGCCGAGACCGTCATGCGACGACTCTGGCTGACTGCGCGGCACAACCGAGCAACGGCCGCCGGTGTCGTGAACAGAGACTCGCGCGGACCGACTTCGAAATAGTCCCGCCCCACCTCAAAGCTGTCCTCGCTGACGACTTCAACGGCTGCGACGGGTGGCAGAAGTTCGGGCAACATCTCGTGAGCCATCCTGGCCATCTTCAGCTTATTGACCTGTCCTCCCCGAAAAACGGGTGGATGAGCGATCCCGCTGAGGTAGTCCTCGTCCGTTTTGACCTGCGAATTGCAGGTGCGAAAAATCATCTGCACACACGGCATCAGCGATGATTTGCGTGACAGCAGGCGGCGTGTTTCGGGTCGAAATGCGGCAAGCGTCGCCGCGACAGCATTCATGAAGACGCGGTCCGTGCCGGAAGAGCCCTGAGAAATGATCACGTACGGGGTGTTCGCCGGAAAAACATCCCCAAAACCACTCTTCCCGTTGGTTCCCGGGTCGTAATCCCGGTGCTCCGGGTACATGTAAATGTGGTTGCCAAAGTACTGTGCAGCCAGCGCCCCAGCCGCCTGACTGTCCGTGTACATCAGTCGCGGCTGACTTCTCCATAACGAATTACCGACCAGCGCCGTCGATGAATTGCCGAACACAATCCCGTTATAGAAAATGAAACGCTGCGATCCGTTGTCCAGGTTGTGCTGTTTGGCCGCTTTGGAATACTCAATTCTGGTCAGCTGAGGAAATGCTTTCCAATTCAGATTGGAATGGTCTCTGTCACGATTGTCGTAGAGCACGCCGACATGTCCGCCGGCAGTTCCTTCCTGTTTCCATTCTCTGAGCAGCTTGCTGACTTCATCTGACCCCACCGCAATCTGGACGTCGGTCGCAGTCGTGCGGTCGTGGCGAAAGAACGTCCGAATGCGGCGAGTTCGCGGATTCCACACACTGTTGGATTCGTCCACGACGGCGACGCCATTCGAAATGACCGCTGGTTTCACTGTCACTTCGGTTGTTGATCGTTCAAAGGGAACGGCCGCCGCTGCCAGCAGGTCATTCCAGTCGACTCGATCATGCAGCGTCTTCAAATCTGCGTCGTCCAACAGCACTTGCGGCGTGCGAAACCCGTACTTCACGGCATCGCCCAGGCTTGCCATCGCCGCCTCGGGATCGTCGCTTCTCGCCTGGGCACATCCAAGATTGTAGTGACTGGCGGGATCTTCCGGCACCAGCTTCACTAATGCGGAACATCGCAGAGCTGCCTGATCGTATTTATTTTGCTGAAACAGCCCGGCGATCTCCAGCCGCAACCGATCCACCCTTTGCTGGATTCCTGGTCTCGCAAAGACGCTGTTCCCGTCCACCGGCGGCGTGTCAATTGCCAGAGTTCGGCTCGACGTGTGCCTGCCGACGAACAGCACAGTGCCGCAGAGGATGGCGATGGACGTCATCGTTGCGATGTTCTTTGTGATTGTCATGTCATGAACCTCATGCAGTGCGGCCTCAACTCAACGGGCGGCACCAACTGGTCAGCATGCTGTGTTTCACATGAACTCGCCAGATTCAGTGAACCAGCCACACCCGCCTGGCAAAACACTCTCGACCGAATATCTCTTTCAGTCGCATATTGAACAGGATTATGAACGCGGCGGGTGCGTGCCGCGGTTCTTAAGTTTCGGTGACTGTCGTGCGGCACTACCAGTATCCCCACTGCTCGGAGGCCATCACGTAGACACCCAGAATCAGGTTCGCCACGGCGTGAGCCAACACGCAGGCTGAAAGGCTTTTTGTCCGCACAGCCAGCCAGTAGATCAACGACCCGAAAACAATGGCAGCAGCGTAATCAATGGATGCATGCGCCAGAGTAAACAAAGCCGTGACCAGAATAAAACTCCACTTGTGATATTGTCCGAACGGAACCTTCCAAAAATCGCCTTCCGGGTCGATCAGGTACCGCATCAGGAATCCTCGCCAGAAGATTTCCTCCGCCAGCGGAACCACAATCACGAGCCTCACAAACCGCATCAATACAACGACGGAATAAAGAAGCGGATTGCCATTCGTGGCGACGCCTGGATTGAATCCATCGGTGCGGTCGGCAAAACCAAGGTGCCTCAACACCCCATCGTTCATTTCAAAGAAACGAAACAGAAAACCGGGCGCGATCCAGACGACGATTCCCAACGTCCCCACCAGTGAGGCAAGCCCCAGTCCGCGGAACGGTCGAAAATCGTAGTGGCGCCTGAAGGCGATCAATAGTGCCAGCGTCAGAAGGGTTTGAGCAGGATACAACCACTGTCGTGGAGCAGTGACGTACCATGGCTGCGTTGCATCTGTTGGATCGAATCCAAACAGAGGCATGAGATCGGGGATCGTCACGCAGAGAAGAAACGCAACCAGGGGGCCGACGTGGGCCACCGCTTGCCGATTTTGGAGTGAGAGTGGAGGGGATTCGGATGTCATGGGCGGGAGTTCACTTCTTAGCAGCGATGACTCAATTTGACTTCGTAATGCGTTCTACACTCGACAGTTGCTCGCGGCAATGGAAACAAGGCGAAGCAGCGCAATGTCACCTCCGCGAAGAACGTCCTGCGACGAATCAATGACTATTCAGCATCGTGCGGGAAATGACTGTCTGTTGTTTCCTGTCCCGGCCGCGCAGCGATGAGTGGGGGAATGAATCAAGGTGAGCGGCAGCAAAAACTCCGTCGGTGATTTTTCGCACGATGCTTATGTCACCGAGATCACGACAGAAGCACCGATCAGCATGGCACCAATCAGCCGCATCACCATCGTCCGGTGACTCAGCGCCGGGCCGGAGCTGCTGATGAAGTGAGCCACGGCCCACGTCAACAGAACACCCCAGAGGCCTCGCAGCGAGTACACAATATTCACACGCGTCGCGTCTCCAAAGAGCCCGAGCGTAACAGTCATTCCGATCGCCTGCACCGACATAAGAACCGCACCGACTGTCAGCGGCTTCATCACGCCGAGCCGCCGCAGATCTGACGGGCGATCCGCCAACGGGGCGAACAGCAGCGAGAACAAGGCAGCGAATGCAAAGGCAATTGGCAGGAAATACCCCACTCCCCAGTGTGGAGCCCAGCGTTGAATCAGCAAATCGAACAACGTCATCGAGCAGGCTGCCAGCAAGGCATAGCTCACCGACGCCACAATTCGAGAATGCCGTACTGATGCGTCGCGGGTCTGCACAAACGCGATTCCGGCAACGGTCACGGCAGCCGCAAACCACACGCGCATCGACAATTCGTCGTCGACAAAAAAACGCGAAGCCGCCGGCACCATCAGAACCTTGACGCCGAGCACGGGAGCGGCGATGGAGACGTCACCGCGTGCCACGGAAAGAAACGTAAACAATTGACCGATGAGAAATAAGCCACCAACGATCGCCGGTTGCCAGACCATTGCGGCAGGCTGCATGGTCCCGCCCACCGGCAGCAGCGTCGGGAAGATGGCCGCCGACATCCAGCAGACACAAATCATCGACGTCCACGGCGATGCTCCACGCTCCTGAACACGACTGAGGCACAGCAGACCACATACGACCAGAATGCTGGAACCAAAAGGGAAAAGAAGATGAATTGGCTCTGCCCTCTTCGTTGAAGTCCTGACCACCTCGCAGATTCGAGAGCAACCTGGAGACCTGGTTGTCGCCACAATGCGACGTTGCATCCATGACCATCGTGTTCATGGCACCTGATGTTGTGGCCCGCGGTTTGTTTCAGCAACTCCCTGAATCGGAATTCCCTGAATTGAGTCCAGTCATCATGCGATCGATCGGCGCGGCCCGGTGGCCGACGGCATCATCACAGATGCTGTGCGAAGAATGCTCGAGTCTTCTCCCACATGCGTGGCGAAAGTACGTGGCCTGTGGCAGGTTCGATGAAAGCACTGAACTGATCAGCGACACCGACACGCGCGTAGGCCTCTGCTATCTGCGCAACACCCGCTGCTGCATGTTCGATCGGGCTGCCACCGTCAGTCTCACCCAGGTTGAGATGCAGAGCACGCGGGGCAATCAGTGCGGCCATTCCCGGCGTATCACCAAACGGCTGCCATCCGGGAACGAAGTTCGGAAAACAGTGCAGGATCTTTGTGTCGTGAATCGCCGAGTACGTGGGCAGACAACAATTGCCGACGAGCGCCTTCAGACGAGATTCGTGGGGCCCTACAAGCCAGGTGTGCGTTGAACCCATCGAGTGGCCGTAGCAGCCAAGCCGGTCAGACTCCACCTCGGGGCGCCCGGTCAGGAAGTCGACCGCACGGCGCATGTCCAAAATGTTCTTCCACGCCATGCACTTGCCGGCGACGACGTAGCGCAGGAATTCGAACCGCTCGTAGTCCCCGCGTTTTAGTTTTCCATCCGGATCCTGTCGCTCCTCGAAACACAGCGCATCGGGACAGAGGACAACATAGCCCTCTTTCGCCAGAGCCACTCCCGTGTGATGCATCGGAGCGCCCGCCAGGCCTGCCGGTTCACTCTTCCCCAGATGGTATTGGCCTGCGTGCTGATGCCAGACTGCGATCGCAGCCGCCGGCTGCTGTTCGGTGACGTGATCCGGCACCAGCAGCATGGCCGGCACACGATCACCTGGCTCAACTTCATACGTGAGCGACTCAATCCGATAACCATCTTTCTGAATCGTCGTGTGGAGCTCCGGATGCAATGGACAGGGCTCCGGCCACGGGCCACCGAGGCAGTCCACGAGTTGCACGCGAAGCTCGTCCGGAGTCATGTTTTTCGCCTGTCCCGGGACCGGAGCCGCGTCTGCTTCCTGTGACGCAGTGAGGCTTGTGGCCGCGGTGGCGCCGACGACGGATTGTTTGAGGAAACGGCGGCGGGACGAGTTGGCTGATTCTTCCGGATGCATGACCGGTCACTCGTTTCTATCAGGATGGCCTCCGAGTCAGATCTCCTGTTTTAGCAGGTTGACGGAGCATTTGCAGCGTTCGCCACCCGATGGGAAGTGCAACACGACAGACCTTATGGGCACTGTGGCACGTCCACATCGCGTTGTTTTCGGCTCTCTTGTTGTCGAAATACCAGCGGACGCGTTGTTGTGTTTGCTCCATCCGGCAACATGAGAACGATCTGAGCACGACGTCCGTGTCCTCGGTGGGTTAGCAACCATCCGGGCTGGTGGACAGAACCGTCAGCCGATGTGCGAAAGGATCTCAACGCGTCGTCCTGCTGGCTTGTCAGGAACAAAGATTGGGATTCGCCCGTAGGGAACTACCGAGCATTCCGAATTCTTGCGAATCCGGCTACCCTCAACTTAAGCTTTGACAACCCACGAGCCATAGAAAGCCGCAAATTCTCAGGTGCCCGTGGCCGAGAGACTGGACATCGTCGGAGCTCTGACACGGGCGGCTCTGCCCGCGTGAATTGACTCACGAACGACCCGTTCAGGCCAATCGTAATGGCGAGGTCACTGCTCCGGCCTGACTTGCCGCAAAAAGTAGAGCATTCCGGCAGGGATGCTGGTGGCGATTGCGAGGATCAATAACTCGTATGGGCCAAACATTTCTTACGTCCCAGTGGGCAAGGGCAGAAGTGGTGTTTCTCTACGTACCTACCACGAGCCTTGTTCGTAAGAAACCGGAAAGAAACTGCCCCAATGAGCCATTAAGTCATGACGGCCCGTGATCAAGGGCCATTGAGTGGTCCGGCCGCTGCGTGAATCCAGTGTTAGTCTACAGCGGGATGGGCTCGTTCGTGGCCCAACCCACTTTGCTCAAACCCAGCAACAACATTGGCAGCATCGCAACCTGACGAGGAGCCGGCCAACGAGGCGGGAGCCTGCGGTGACAGGAATTCTCGCGAAGGCATGCGGAAATTCGTGGGTCACAGCAGCAGGAAATGCCGTCACGGACCTGTTTCCCCTCGCCAATCATCGCCTGACCCGCCCACGCCGACTGGCGGTTTGGGAGTTTTTTTCGAGTTAGACATGCTTGTTCGGATATTGCCGTTGATCCGGGCCGGATTAGGCATGTTGCTCCGATTATGCCGGAAATAGCTTTTGGCGCGATTCTGCCGCATTGCCTGGCTGTGTGGATTGATCCGTATCTGGTGCTGGCAACGACTGTACGAATCATAAGTATCGCAGGCATCGTCCCGGCGCGTCGCCGATAAAGCATTGGCCCTGGTCGGTATTCCCTAAACGTCCAATGGAGGGTGGAGAGTCTCTCGGCATGCATCCGTTAGCGAGAATTCGACGTCAGTTCGAACGGATCGGTTTTTCGGTCCTGAAACGGCTGCGATCCATCGCCTACCTGTTCGCGGTATTGTGGGCGGTGGTTGCGGCAGCATTGCGTCCATCCACATGGAATGCACCTGTACGCGACGTGCTGTATCGCCAGATCCTGTTTACCGGGATTGACGGAATGTTTCTCGCGGGACGGTTCTCGCTTGCCTGTGGAATTCTTGTCGTCGTACAGACAGAGCTATGGGGCACAAAAATCGGAACGGCGCGCGATGCGCTTGAGGAAGTGATGTACCGCACAGTGCTTCGCGATCTCGCACCGCTGGTCGCCAATCTCGTCGTGATCGGCCGCAGCGGAACTGCAATGGCAATTGAAATGGCAACAATGAAGTTGAACGGCGAACTCGAAGTCCTTGAGTCCCAGGGAGTTGATCCACTGAAATATCTCGTGGTGCCCCGCGTCATCAGCACGGCGATTTGTGTTTTCTCCCTGGCCATCGTGGTGGTCTTCATGATCGTGGGCTCCGGACTTTTCGCTGCATTTCTGCTGGGAGTGTTGTCGACCGGACCGGGACCGCTTCTCGAAACGATCGGCAGGGAGATCAACCGGGAAGACGCCGTATTCTTTGTGACAAAAACACTCCTGATCGGCCTGATGGTCGGAGTCATCTGCGTCACGACAGGCCTGCAGGCGCGTCACTCACCAACTGAGATTCCAGTCGTGGCATCACAGAGCGGAGTCCGCGCCCTGTCGGCCGTCTTTCTGATGTCAGCACTGCTGCCGGTCATCTTTTACAACAAGCTGCTGTTGATCGAACTGTTTTGACCGAGTCATTGGATTTGATGGAACACCCATTTCATGAGTGCTCAAAGCGACAACGAAGCACCAAAGCAGCCGACAAAAACAAATCACGGTTCTCCGGTGCTGAAATTCGAACACGTCACCCGGCGCAGGTCCGGATGTCTGTCGTTCGAGGACGTGTCTTTCCAATTGAACAGGGGAGAACTCCTGGTGATTCATCTGGAAGAAGGATGTGAGGACATCGGGCTCGCCGACATTGCACTCGGGCTGGAACAAACCGACTCCGGTCACGTGCGTTACAGGAATACGGAGTGGTTCTGGCCGTCTTCCGAAGCCGACGAACGACGACGCGCCGAAATCGGTCGCGTCTTTCGCAGTGGCGGATGGATCGCAAATCTGAATGTGCTCGAGAACATTACTCTCGCCCAGCGGTATCATGCAGGCAGGACACTGGATGAATTGATGCCGGCGATCACAACGTGGGGAAAGCTGGCGGGATTGGACGACATTCCAACCGATCGGCCAGCCGCGGTCTCGTCGGCCGAAACATTGCGCTGCGCACAATGGGTGCGTGCCTACTACACCGAACCTCCGATGGTCATCATGGAGCAACCCATGGAGGACGTGCCGGATCGAAAACTCCAGCCGCTTGTCGACATAGTGGCGAAGGCACAGACAGGCGGTACGGCCGTGTTGTGGCTGACGTCGGACCCGCGTGTGCTGTGGCATCGAACGGTACTCTCATCATCGCGATTTCGAATGTCAGGGTCGCGGATGATCCCGGATGAGGAGATAAGACTGTGAGTACGGATCGCCTGAAACATGTCAATCTGTATGCCGGCGTCTTCGTGCTCCTTGCGGTCGTGCTGTTGATCATAGCGAGCTTTTTTGTGGCAAATCAAAAAGGTTTCTGGGCCGGCACCTTCATGATCAAGGCAGAAATCGACGCCGCGGAAATTGATGGATTGACGGTGCCCTCGGACGTTGTCTTCCTCGGTCAAAATGTCGGAACCGTCACTTCCCTTGACTACTCGGATGAACGGGCAAAAAGAATCCAGATCTGGATGAAGCTCAGAGAAACAGTCGGCGAAATCGACGTGCGGCGCAAACTGGACCAATCACCAAACCGACCGGACGGCCCCGCCATCCTGAAAAAGCAATTTGAAATTCGACTGCGTCACAAAATTATGGGTGATGCCTTTCTCGAATTCGTACATCGTCAGGATCAATCAAACAGTGAGGATACCCCGGTCGCGACAGATGAACGATCGACAGACGGACACCAGCGGCCAGATGGCATCTCTGATGTCACAGCTCCTCCGGATTCCCGACTTGTCAAACCCGAGCTGGCCATGGCCGATCAGGTGCGAGATCAGCTGCGCGCGGCGAACGACACGTTCACGGCAGTCAAAGACGATTTCAACGAAATGACAGCGGACGTCAAACTGTTTCGCAAACAGTGGGGACATTCCCTGAAGGAACTCGAACTGCGGATGCAGTCGCTGGATCGCAGCATTCAGCTGTCACGGGAAGACATTCATGAAATCCGAAATGAAGTCGCTCAGTTTCAAAAGAATTCGGCGGCCGCCATGAAGCGGGTTTCCGATGACTTCGAGCAAATCAGAAACAACACAACGGAAATCACTCAGTCGACGATCACGACCATGGACCGTGCGCAGCAGACGATGGCAGGATTTGACCAGGTGGCCGATGAAGCGGAAATCGCTTTGCGCCAGATACAGAAGTCCACGAGGTCGGTCGATCGCTCGGCCCAACAACTGGCAACAGACGTCGGCGAATCAACACAACGGCTGAACAGAGTCCTGGAAAGCACTCAGGTGGTGGCTGACGCACTGCGGCGCGAGTCGCGGGATCTTCCCGGGACGGTGCGGAAGACACACGCCACACTCGACAGCGCTCAGGAAGTCATGGAAGGAATGCGCAACAATTTTCTCGTAAGACCATTTATTTACACACCCACAACAAGTCGCACCGTCATCCCCGCGGAGATTGGCAGGTAACCACACCGCATCGTCCCAGGATCGCTGCAACTCAATGGGTGCAGCCCAACCCGCACTTCGAGTTGGCTGAGTTCTCAGGGAGCGCCGCAACGGAATGGATGGTATTGGACAAAGGAGTGTCTGACCGCTGTGAAATGCTATTTGCAACGATACACACTGTTGCTCGCGCTGCTGGTTCTCGGCCCGGTAACTGGCTGCAGATCGAACGGCTGCTGCGCCAAAACACCGCTCGACAAAGAGATCCGACGATGCTCGGAAGCAGGATTTACAGCGTTGGCGGAATCGACCGCGGAAGAGGCCGTTGCTTACTACCGCTGCGCCGTGAAACGGGCATGGGCCATGAACGACTACCGCGAGATTGCAAACAATACCTACAACCTCTCGTCAGCATTCTTTGCGGATGATCATTGTGCTGAAGGACGTGACTGGGTCCTTGAGTCACGAGCCGCGTTCCTTTGTGGAGGAATGGATGCGACGCCAACCTTTCTACTCGAATCGAAGATCGCACGAAAACAGAAACAGTTCGGCGAGTCAGACGTGCTGCTCAAGTCAGCCTCCTGTTCAATCGATCACATTCCGTTCTGTAACCTCGACAAACTGGCGAGAACGACCGGAGGATTCAATGTGAAGCTACTGGAGGCGGTGCCAGGCAGCCAGCTGGCGAATTGCACGAATTCGAAAAGGAAACGCCGACTTCGTGCCCAAACGCAACTCGAACGGGCCGAACTGGCGTGTGACTTATGTGATATCGACCGGGCGAACACGGCACTGGAACACGCCAAAGATCTGCGTGGTCACGACGACGACATCATTGATGCCGGCATCGCGCGCGTCTCGGGCCGCATTCTTGAGGTGCAGGGAAGAAGTCGGCTGGCCGCTTCACGATACTGCGCCGAAGCCGGAATCCTGCGGGCCCACGGTCGCTACCGCGAAATGGCGGATGCTCTTGAAGCCGCCGGAAGCGCCTTCGAATCAGGTGCGGCGTATAGCGAAGCCGCCGAGGCATTTCACCAGTCGGCGCGAAGCCACTTCGGCCGGAACGAGTACCTCGACGCTCTGCGACTCATCGAATGTGCGCGGCGCTGCGCGGAAACGTGCTGCCGCCATGACATGACAAGGCGCGTGGCCCTGCTGTTTCGCGAAGTCTCACGCGAAGTCGCTGAACGATCGGATCTGCCGGACACAGACGCTCGGCCAACACAGGTCCCCGACGTTCCTCTCACCCCGCCGCCTGCAGCACCGAGTGAGACTCCGGCAGACGAGGCAGCTCAGCCGGAAAAGGCTGAAGCCCGTCGTCAACGTGGAGTCAATGCGGAACCAGATTATTTCATACCGACGTCGAGAGTGCCGCCACCGTTCGAACTTGTTCTGCCCGAACCGGAATAGATACCACGGATGGTCGATTGCCACTGATTGGAACGCGACATCAAGCCGGAAGCCGGTA
>JBDOMX010000472.1:0-4657 GCA_039831615.1 Planctomycetaceae bacterium | reverse complement strand
AGGAATCCATCGACGGAGCGCGAAAAAAACTGTGAAGTAATCGGAGGATAGCCGGATACGGCTTGCCGGGCCGGTCTGCTAAACCGCGCGGTGCATTGTGCATCATGAGGGTTCGAATCCCTTGTCCTCCGCTGTGGCCGGATCCGGTGCTGGTACCCGGAAGCAGATTGTGAATCTGCCGGTCGGCGGTTCGATTCCGCTCGGTCACATTTCGATGTTGGGAACATGTTTCCCAGACCCCAGGGTATCACTCATACGAGGCAGTGCGGCAACGGCCGGCTCCGGTCACCGACGCACAACAACCACGGCTGTAATATCGTCCTGCTGCGGCGCGTTGTCAGCAAATTGCGAGACTGAGTCATGCAGTGACTGAACAATCTCTTCGGCAGGCTTCGCGCGGTTTTCGCGGAAGCATTCAAGCATGCGCCTCTCGCCGTAAAGCTCTCCGGACGGTGATTTCGTTTCCACGATCCCGTCACTCACTAACAACAGGGCATCCTCGGTCTTCATTGTGATGGGTTCCGCGGCGCTCAGATCCGGATCAGACAGGACACCCAGCGGGGGACGTTCGAGACCAAGTGTTGCCACAGTGCCGTCTCCATGGAGCAGATAGCTGTGGTGGCCGGCATTGGTGTACAGCAACGTTCCCGACTTCGGTTCGATGTTGGCAAGAAACAACGTGACAAACCAGCCTCGCTCGAGATCATCAAACAGCGATCGGTTGGCCGACGTCAGAATTCTGCCGATGTCCGTGAATGCCTGCGCCGATGCGCGGAGAAAGGCACGTGTTGTCGCCATCAGAATGGCGGGACCGGTTCCGTGTCCGGTCACGTCGGCAATGACGATGCCGAGCGTGCCATTCTCCATGGGGATAAAGTCAAAATAGTCACCGCTTGTCCATTGCGCAGCCGTGCATCGGCCTGCGATATCGAATCCAGACAACTCCGGAGACGATCTGGGCAACAAACGCTGTTGAATGTTGCCGGCGAGTCGGAATTCGGCATCGTTCTCGCGAACGACCGATTCCAGTTGTTGTTTTTCCTTCTTCAACAGCGATTCCGTCTTCGCTGCACCCAAAAACAATGGTTCTATGAGCGCCACGCCACCCAAAAAAAGAACGGACACCATCAGGACCATCAGGCAGGCGGACCAGAGGTTGACCAGCGTGATGAGTTCCAGAAGACGGTCGATTTCCCAGATAATCCACAAACCGTACAACTGCACGAGCGCCAACAGGACAGACGATGCAGAAATCAGCAGCCACGCTGAGTATCTTCGGTAACGCGTGTTGATTCTCAATGACAGAAATGCGGCGACCAGTTGGGCCACAATGGAGCCGATTAACACGATTTTGAACAGCATAACCCACATCTATCCTGCCTGTCGGCAGAATCCCTCGCACGGCGCACCGTGCGGAAAGCGACAAGAGAATCTCTTTGAACGACTGACGAAGTCGCCGGAGTTTCCTGGGACCGGATTGATCGCCACGAGGCGACGGCAACGACCCGGATACGAAGTACACCGAATCATCGTCCGTCGGCGAAGCTTAGCAAATTCTGGCGGAAGTCGCGTTCAATCCAGATACCAATTTTGAACAAGCGTTCCGTCACACGAGAATCAGATTGAATGACAACGTGAAGTGGTTGCCGGACGGGGAGTCGACATTCCGACTGCCTTTCGGCTCATCGTTGGAGCCACGCGACTCGACGGCGAGAGCAGCGTTGCACAGGCAACTCCCGAGTGGCTTGTTGAAAACGCGACTTTATTCTGCCATGCGCACTTTGCACCAGATAGAGTTGTCAGTGAGCGGGCAGCATCCCGGCGAAAAGCCTGCGGAAAACAGCGTTCGTCGCGACTGTGCTGCTGGATTGAGGACCTTTTTTGATGTGGTTCCGACATAGAAACATCCTGTGCCTGGCCCTTGGGCTTGCCAGTCTGTCCGCCCCTGGATCCCACCCGGCAGTCGCTCAGGATTCGTCAACTTCGTCTCTGCAAGACGATTCCGCTTACCAACTCAGCGACCCGGCAGAACTCCGCCGACTCAGCAATGCGCCGTATGTTGGGGTGAAGATCCGCACCACGATTCCTCAGCGATTCGAAATGTACGATCCGCATTCTGAGCAGGCATTGACCGATCTGAAGGCGATGGGATTTACGCAGGTTATTCTCGACCGGCCACAACTTCACAAGGCTGCGACCGCTGCCGGCCTCCACGTGGTCCTGGCCAACTGGTGGACGCAGGATACGAAACCTGACGAAATCGAAAACGGCGTTGAACGTGCTCGTGAAGTCGCTCCTGAAAAACTCATCGGGTTGAGCGTCATGGATGAGCCCGGACGGAATTCGCCCGACACCCCCTTTGGGTTCTACGTCGATCTCTACGAAGAACTGAAACCCACGTTTTCAGCAGATCTGCCCGGGACTCGTCTCGAAATCTCTCACTGGGGACCGATGGCCGGGTGGGACCACCGCTACTACGACTACTTTTCGTTCCTGTACGAAGCCGCCGACGTCATGCGGATCATGCCGTATCCGGATCTTAACGAAGCACCGCTCGACGATGTGTTCTTCATGATCCAGCGCAGTCGCAGGCTGATGCAGATTGCTGAGCGCGAACTGCCGCTGGTGGTCATTCTGCAGGCGTGGTTGCTGCCACCAGATGGCACGCTCCCCGAAATCGAAGAACTGCGCGTCATGGCGTGGCAGGCAATGCTGTCGGGGACTGAAACACTGTCGTTTTTCGAATACAACCAGCAGATCTGGGACAGGACTCCCGGATTTCACGAACAGTTTGAGTTACTCATGGCCGAACTGACGGGTCTCAGCGAGCGTCACAAGAGCGACACCGTGGAAACAGAAATATCGGAGAACGGCATTCTGACTTCGACGCTTTGGTCACCCACAGGCAACCCGACGCGGATCGTCGTCAATACGCGTCGGCATGCCGTTGGTACCATGCAGCCGCTGGAAATCAAGGAATTCACGCTGCACCCCGTGCAAACGTGTTTGCCAGGATTGGCGACAGCATCATCAATCTGCTGTCCGGGCACGTGTCAGCGCGCCTGTGATCGTCCGGCAGGCACTTCCGTCTGGTGCAATGCTCCGCAACGATTTCGCTGTCAACCACAGCGTTTCCACCGCTGCCGCTGAAACACAAACAGGGGACATTCTGCGTAGAAAGTCCCCTGTTCCGGTTCTCGACGGCAGACTTGTCTTTGGAGACCGATCGGAGTACACGTGTGGTTCTTTCGTGGACATATTTTATGGCTCCCTCAACACCGACCAGCGCAATTTCCGATGAATTGCTGCGCGAATTGGCACGGCATGTGGGCCCCGCACGTTTGCTGAGTTCGCACGACGAGTTGCTCGTCTATGAGTGCGACGGTTACGTCGTGGAGAAGAACGTCCCCGATGTCGTCGTGTTTCCGGAATCGGCGGCCGAAGTGCAGGCGGTGGTGAAATCCTGCTGCCGCCATGGCGTGCCCTTTGTTCCCCGAGGAGCGGGCACCAGTCTGGCCGGTGGATGCCTGCCAGTTGGCGGTGGAGTGATGATTTCACTCACCAGGATGAAAGAGATCCTGGAAATTAACGTCCGAGACCGCTATGCGGTGGTCCAGCCGGGCGTCGTCAATCTGCATCTGACTCGCGCCCTGGCGGGAACCGGATTTCACTATGCCCCGGATCCGTCCAGTCAGGGAGCCTGCACCATCGGCGGAAATGTCGCCACGAACAGTGGTGGCCCACACACGCTGAAGTACGGTGTCACCGTGAACCACGTGATCGGCGTCGAGTTCGTTTCGCCGTGCGGCGAGCTCGTTCAGGTCGGTGGCCCGTGCGGACATGGCGACGATCTGGACCTCCCGGGGTTGTTCGTTGGCAGTGAAGGGACTTTTGGGATCGTGACGAAGGTCTGGGTGAAGCTGACCCGCAATCCGGAGGCCTATCAGACGATGCTGGCGGTATTCGACAGCACGGATGACACGTCGCAGGCAATCAGCAATATCATTGGTGCCGGCATTGTACCGGCTGCGCTCGAAATGATGGATCAGGGGATTATTGCTGCTCTGGAACAGGCATTTTCATTTGGGTTTCCACTGGACGCCGCAGCGGTGCTGCTGATCGAGGTGGACGGTCTGAAGGTCGCTCTTGATCAGGAAGCCGAAACGATCATTGAGATCTGCACGCAAAGTGGAGCTCGTGAGGTTCGGCTGTCAAAAACCGAAGAAGAACGAGCGCTGCTTTGGAAATGCCGCAAACAGGCCTTCGGCGCGATTGGTCGGCTGGCTCCCAGCTATTGCACTCAGGACGGCGTTGTGCCACGGACAAAACTCCCGGAGATTCTGAATTTCATTGCTGACGTCGGAGCACGACACGAGATCAGGATTGTCAATGTCTTTCATGCGGGCGACGGGAATCTGCACCCGATTCTGTTATTCGACGAACGCGACCGCGAACAAGTCGGCCGCGTCATGCTTGCCAGCGATGAGATTCTGGAAAAGTGCATCGAACTGGGTGGAAGTGTGACCGGCGAACACGGAATTGGTGTGGAGAAGATCAGCTTCATGAGTCGCCTGTTCACGGACCTGGATCTTGACGTGATGGGCGACGTGCGGCGGGTCTTCAATCCAGCTGGCAACTGCAGCCCGGGCAAGCTGCT
>JBDOMX010000214.1:0-4658 GCA_039831615.1 Planctomycetaceae bacterium | reverse complement strand
GGTTCGCTCCTTTTCTGCTCAAGTAATCGCTCATCCCGCGAACGCCCCGGAATCGGTTTGACCGATGCCGTGCCTGAAGGTCCGCGCCGACGATGGTAAAAAGCTATGAAAACGGGCCCATCCGCAGTCGTCAACGCATACTGAGTCGCAAACGCACTTCGCACGCACAACTCCCGCCCCTCCGCACGAAGCACCCATCGACTTCTCGCAACGGTGCGCAATGCAGGCTAAGGGTCACGGGCTATGCGGAAGCCAATCATGCGAAAGGCCTGAACGGACGGCCAGGCCCCTGATCGACCATAAGATCGCGAATCCTGACCTTCGAAAAAGAAACACCCACCGCGAAGCACGCGGTAGCTGCCTGTCACAGGACCTTGCGGATTCATGGCAGGTGAGATTTTGTAGTAGTCACGACTGTACCAGTCGGAACACCACTCCATCAGATTGCCTGCCATATCCATCGCACCGTAGACGGAGGCACCATCGTTCGTTTTGAAATTTCCGCGCCAAGTCCCATCGTAGTATCCGACCAGTTGGCCGGTATCGTACTCCTGAGATTCGTCAAAATTCGCATAGGAATGATCGATGCTGTTGCCCCATGGAAATCGCCGCTGATCTATTCCGCGCGCCGCTTTTTCCCATTCCGCTTCAGTTGGCAGACGGTACTTCTTTCCTGTCCTGGCACAAAGCCAGTTGCAATAGGCCGTCGCGGCGTCCCAGTTCATACCCTGCACCGGGTAGTCGTCGGAACCTGGGGTTCCTCCACCATGATTCCGCTCCTGATTCCAATACGGATTCTGGTCTTTAGGGACGACCCGACCTATGGGCCAGTACTTCGGATCATCGTGACCCGGATCGTCGCGAAATCTTCGCCATTCGGCGTTGGTGACTTCGTATTTTCCGATGTAGTACGCATCCAGCGTAACGGTATGCACCGGCCTCTCCCGTGACTCACCGTCACCAAAATTGTCACCCATCTCAAATGCACCCTGAGGCACAAAGACGACGTCTCCGTAGCCATCATTGATCACTTGCTGCCTGATATTCTGTGGAAACGGGATCGCCGAACCTGTCGATTTCGGCAGCGGCCCGAAGAATTCTCCCGTGGTAAGAAAATGTTTCAGTGAATCCATCCAGGATCTAAACTCAGGACTGGAGAATGCAGCACCGAACCCGTGCCTGCCCTTTTGCGGAATGTGCAGTTCGGCCACGCCGCCCGCGTTGTTGATCTCAACAAACAATTCTGCCGATCGATTCGCGGCACCGTCAGCGGCGGCGGAAAGCAGATATGTCGGTGGAAAATTGGCAAGGTTCTCCTGGGGAGTCGCGCTCCCTGTTCCGTAAATCATCGCCAGCGAATGAGGTTTTGAGCTCAACCGGTCAACGGGATCCGGCGCTTGGGGATCTCCGGGACCGGATGCCGCCGCCACATAACGCGCCATGGAAGACCCTGCCGAGAATCCAATAAACAATACGCGTTCCGGATCAAGACCCCATTCTTTGGATCGCGCTCGGACCAAGCGAACTGCACGATTTCCATCCAGCGACCGCGCCTCATTGTCGTAGGCTGGAGACATCCGGTAGGTCAATACGAATGCGGTCGTCCCCCAATCGTTGAACCGTTCAGCGACCTCTATTCCTTCGGCACCATACATCAGCATGATGTTGGAACCACCGGGGGCAATGATCACTGACGATCCGTTCCGCAGACCTTCCGGTGCCGGGAAGACCGTCAACAGAGGATTGTCCAGCGGACCATTTCCCTGGGCCAACGGAACCTGTCCAGGTTCCCACAATGGAATGTTGTAGTTTTCACTTGCGGACAACCGGGATGTTGTGCACACAACAACGGACGCGGCAATCAATGTTCGCGCTGAGAAGATGAGTGAACGCGTCATTGCAGATCCGGGGTGCAGGGATGAGATGATTGGGGCCCGATTCTATCAGTCAGGAACGACGATTCCACCGGATTTCGTGGTGCCGTTGAGCTGTATCCTGCGCGCTCCGCCGGAGGTGGCATCAATGTTGATAGATGAATTCCTGTGAATTCAGAACCGTCCACAGGATGTCCTCCCAGGCCTGTCGCTTGTCGGAACTGCCAGCGATATGGGCGAGAAGTTTGTCAGTGGCTTGCGGGGATGGAGAGCGGGACAAAGCACACTGGTACAGTTCGTCGAGTCTTTGTGAATCGGACAGCGGCTTTTGCATCAGCTCACCGAGTAAATTATCCGGCTGTGCGATGCCGTCCGTAGTGATGGGGCCAACGAACAACTCGAGAGCCTGCTTGCGACCGAAATGTTGCTCACGAGCGCATTCGCATGTTTCCGTTCCGTTTGGCTGGCCAAACACCCGCAGAAATGGATGCAGTTCATAGCGGACATACTTTCCATCCGTGTTAATCAATGTGACGACGTCGTTCACCGGCAATTGCACGGCACGGGTTCCGAGTGGCAGGTTGATGGTCTCTTCGGGAATCCCTTTGATATAGTCCTCTGTGATTTCAAACTGCTCCGGAACGCCCGTCACACTGGCGATGGCATCCAGCAGGACTTCAGCGGACAGTGGCCGGGCGAGCATGTGCGAGAAATATCGCGTGTCATTCCGGTTGGACTCGTGGGGCTGCGATCTCAACTGGTACGTGCGTGAATTCGCGATCGTGCGGATCAGTGGCCTGAGTCGGTAACCATGCGCGGCAAAGTCATCGGCCAGAGCGGTGAGCAATGCGTCGTTTGCGGACGGATTCGAGTCGCGAAAGTCGTCGACGGGTTCCACGATGCCGCGCCCAAACAGATGAAACCAAATGCGGTTGGCAACAGCTTTCGCAAAGAACGGGTTCTCCTTTTTCGTCAGCCATGCGGCCAGCAGTGGACGGCGATCCTCCTGCGGATTGAAAGCCGGTGACGGCTCACCAGGGAAACCAGGAGTGATCGTCTCTCCACTCGATTCATCTGTAATCTCCGGAGCCGTAAAATCGAGTGCGATGGCCATCTGCCGACGGTCCGGGCGTCCGGCGGGGCCGGCCTCACCCAGTCGACTGCGTTTGATCTGCGTGAAGAACGAGGCAAGCGACAGGTAGTCATCCTGTGTCCAGCGTTCATAGGGATGATTGTGACATTGCGCACATTGCAGCCTGATTCCCAGGAACAGCTGCGCCGTTGACTCGGCCAGATCCTTCTGGAGATACAGTGGATCAGTAACTTTCTCGGGTGTCCGCGGAACGCAGTAGAAATTTGCGGCGGCGTCTTTGTACGACTCCCCCTGCGACGTCAGCAGGTCCCTTGCAAGCTGATCGAAAGGCGCATCATCTTCGATCCTGCTGCGCACCCACTGACGAAATGCCCGCGCTCCAGCCAATTGAATGGAATCCCGGCTGGTGCGCAGAACGTCCATCCACTTCTTGGTCCAGAAATCGGCATATTCGGGTCGTTCCAGCAGCTGGTCGATGAGCGTGACTCGTTTATCGGGCTCAGTCGCCGCTACGAAGTTTCGATATTCACCGATCGTCGGCAAAATCCCGCACACATCAAGATAAACGCGGCGGACGAACTCATCATCGTTGCAAAGATCGGACGGGGCCTGGTTCAGCAACCGGAGTTTCGCAAACACGTGTCTGTCAACATAGTTGTGTTCCGGAGGTTCCGGCCAGCGAAAGTCTGCAGGCGGCGACGCGAGGTGCATGAGACGGACGGATTCCATGCGGCCGCAAAAGCGACAGAGGATCGCCACTTCCCCCTGCCGCTTGAATTCGACGAGTCCGGTTCGATCAACGCCGGCAACAGCGATGTCGATGCTGCTGAACGCGGTGAGATGTGTCACGTCAATCGATCTTCCGTCATGGAACGTCGCGTGCACCGCGAGTTGCTGCCATTTTGCCGGTGCATGCAACACCCGCCGGGAAGGGGTAACAACGAGTGACTGGACATCCTCCAGCGACGAATCATCATGCAGTCCCTGTTTCTGCCACTCGAACATGATCTTCTCAAAATTGCTGCCGGCGGCGAATCGCTGCCCGCCGACGTGGGGCACCCGTGTCAGCGCCTTCATCAGGATCAGACTGCTCTGTGGGTCGAGGGCATTCGTTCGTCGCCCGAGGACATCGCGGGTCAGCTGCTCAAAATCCAGACTCGGATCGTGCCCCCACAGACTCAGGCGAAACCCATTCTTGCCACTTGGTGCGCCATGACAGCGAATGTCCGCACAACCGGCCGCGCTCAAAACGGGCATGAATTCGCGACGGAAGCTCACCGGCTGCTGCCGATCGGAATTGCGGACGGTCACGGGAATACTCGTCACCAGTTCCGCCACACGAATCTCAAGTTGCGTCGTCCCGTCCCTGAGAGCCGTCATTCGTCCGTTGGGTGTGATATCCAACATTGCCGAATTCGCAGGCAACCAGCCGCAAAGGTGCGTCAGGTCACGCAACGAACCATCCACATAACGACCGGTGACCAGCATTTGCTCAGATGCGCGAGGTTCCGAAAGACTGACCGATTCCGGCGTCACCTCCAGCGCCAGCGGTGTTCCGATCATTCTCGCGACTTCGCCAGGATCCGCGGGTATCTCCGCAAGGAGACTCTCGGCAGCGATCAAAATGAAGGCTGCAATGGACCGCAGGCAACAAAGTCTGCCGAAGCGATTGTGCTTCATCGAATCTTCTC
>JBDOMX010000024.1:0-4672 GCA_039831615.1 Planctomycetaceae bacterium | reverse complement strand
CATTCTGGAAGAGGCAAAGAAATGCAATGCGGACATCATTGGACTCAGTGGATTGATCACACCGTCGCTGGGCGAAATGATTGTGGTGGCCCGGGCGATGCAGGAAGAAGGCTGGAAAGTTCCTCTGCTGATCGGCGGGGCCACGACAAGCGGCAAGCATACGGCGGTCAGGATCGCTCCGGCGTATGCTGAGCCCGTCGTGTACGTAGGTGATGCTTCTCGGTCTGTTGGTGTGGTGGAGTCTTTGCTTGATCCTGAATCAAAGCCGGCGTTCGTCAGCAAAAATCTGGAGACTCAGGAGCGGGCCCGAGCCGCGTTTGAGCAGCGACAGCAGGCAACCCTGATTCCGTACCAGGAGGCACTGAATCGCCGGTTCACTCCTGACTGGGGTACTGCTGAAGTTCCGGTTCCCTCATTCACGGGGACTCGCATCATCGAGTCATTGCCGCTGGAGGAACTGGTGCCATTCATTGACTGGTCACCGTTCTTTTCATCCTGGCAATTGACCGGAAAATATCCGCGGATCTTCGACGACGAAATCGTCGGCGAGGAAGCAAAGAAACTGTTTGATGATGCACAGGATGAACTAAAGAAGTTGCTGCAGAACAGGAGCCTCACCGCAAAGGCGGTGTATGGTTTTTGGCAGGCCAACAGCAGTGCTGATGACATTATTCTGTGGACGGACGATTCGCGGTCGGCAGAACTGATGCGGTTTCCGATGCTGAGGCAGCAATGGGAACGTAAAGGACAGGACAATTTCCGTTCCCTGGCGGACTATGTAGCTCCACTGAGTGGCGACAGCTCTGTGCACGACTATGTGGGAGCTTTTGCTGTGACCGCCGGTCATGGTTGCGACGAAATCGCCAAAACGATGGAAGCCGAAGGCGACGACTATCGGGCCATCATGATCAAGTCGCTGGCCGATCGTTTCGCGGAAGCGTTCGCAGAGTTACTGCACGAGCGCGTTCGTCGAGACTGGGGGTTTGGCCGTAATGAAGGTCTGACAGGTGAGCAACTGATCGATGAAAAATACCAGGGCATTCGTCCGGCGTTTGGCTATCCCTCCTGTCCGGATCATGTCCCCAAAGGACGGTTGTGGGAGTTACTGGATGTGGAAGCGTCCATCGGCATGACTCTGACGAGTTCCTATGCCATGTGGCCGGCTGCTTCTGTCAGCGGTCTGTATTTTTCTCACCCCGAGAGTCGCTATTTCAGCGTGGACCGCATCACGAAGGATCAGGTCGAAGACTATGCGGACCGGATGAACATGACGGTGAAAAAAGCGGAACGCTGGTTGGGCCCAAATCTGGGATACGAACCGTCGTAGCAGGATTCCAAATGCGAGCCTGCGGCCCGGGCGGTCGTTGGTCGGCGTCAGTGTTGCGGCACCATGGTCGTCGGGACATTTATGTTGAGCGTGCTGGCGAACTGCAAACGGAACCCCGGGAGACTTCCTCGCTTTCATGCACACCGTGGCGGCCCGTCAGACGACGATGCTGCCAGGGCTGGCTGAGCATTCATCGACAGAAATGTCTACGACGCACGTTTTAGCTGTTGATACTCTGCCATCTTGTTCCGCAGCGTGCGGGCAGTCACTCCAAGAGCTGCTGCCGCCTCCGTCTTGTTCCCGTCGAATCGCCGCAGCCTGGCAAGGATCACGTGACGCTCGATATCCCTCAATGGCAGAACTTCGAGGTCCGCTGGAATGCAAATGGACAGCTGCTGGGCGGGAGCAGGTTCAAGTTCGAATGACTGGATGAATTTCTCATCTGCAAGCACACACGCGCGATGGATAGCATTGCGCAGCTGCCTGACGTTGCCAGGCCAGTGATATTCCTTGAGCTGTTTCATCGCCGGTGCCGAAATTCCACTGACCGTCGATTCACCATTCGCTGCAAGTCGAGTCACAAAATGAGTCGCGAGGGCGGGGATATCCTGAACATGTTCTCTCAGGGGAGCAATTCGAATTGTGAGTACATCCAGTCGATGAAACAGGTCTTCTCGAAAGCGTCCGTCAGCAACGTCCTGCGACAGATCTCGATTCGTAGCGGCGATGATTCGTGCGTGGACGCGCCGCACAACGTGACTGCCCACTCGACTGAATTCCTGTTCTTCCAGCACACGCAGCAGCTTCGCCTGAACTGACATCGGCAGTTCACCGATCTCGTCAAGGAACAGAGTCCCTGCCTGAGCCGTTTCAATGCAGCCTTCCCGCTGTCGAACAGCGCCGGTAAACGCGCCGTGTTCGTGTCCAAACAATTCACTTTCGATCAGGTTTTCCTGAAAGGCGGCGCAGTTGACCGTCACGCAGGGATGCGGATTTCTCTCGCTGTGCTGGTGCAGATATCGGGCCATCAGCTCCTTGCCCGTGCCGCTTTCGCCAAGCAGCAAAATGGTCGCTTTTGTCGCTGCGAATCGCCGCGCCTGCTCCAGCAGCCCATGCATGTATTGTGATTGATAGACAAAGGTCATAGTGCCCCCCAGCACTCACTCCTGTACGATGATCAAATTGTGACGGTCGCTGCTGTCCGCTGCCTGTGGCTTTCGGAATCAGCCCGTATTAAGCGATCTCTGGTATGCAGTGTGCATCGAACGCCGTTTTGCTGACTCGTCGAGCTCCGGTTGCAGGCGCTTCCTGCGGTCGACGAAATGACTTTCGAGATCTGAAATTCGGCTCAGGCAACTTTGAAGCATGCGTTCCTGTCGGGACAGCTCTTTCTGCAGCGCGGGAGATGACTTCGTGACGACGTCACCAACGCGTCGCTGCAGAGCGGACAGAGTGTCTCTGGTTGTTTCGAGGTTGCTGAGTTGATGCTGGATGGAATTCAGCACGGCCTGAGAATGAGTCTCGTTAACGTTCGCCGATGAATTGAGCGTCTCGAGCAGCGTCAACAGGGTTTCATACTGCTGTCCCTGTGCCCGCAGCGTATCGACCAGCTGCTGCAGATCCGCATCGGATGCCTGGGCACCGACATTTTCCCCAAGGCTGCGGAGAATATCAGCGATTGTGAGCTGCTCATCTGGTGCCGGACGCATCGACGTGTTTCCCTTCGCTGTCGAGTTGACTCTGAGTGGCTACAAGCTGCTGCGCCAGTTCGGCTCGGTCGTCGATCATGTCAAGCCACCAGCGTGATGATTGCGCCAGCCATCCCGCTTCCTCCTGGCCGGCCAGAATCCTCAGCTGCTTCTTGGCGGCTTTGTAATCTCCCATCTGTCGCAGACACGAAGCATTCTGAAACTGAACCCAGAATTGTTGATCGGGTGAAAGTTCTTCCAGATTGGTCTGCTCGTACATCTTCTTCGCGAGGGAATACTCGCCGATCGCGTACAGGTTGTCAGCCAGGGCGACGCGGTCCACCGCATCCTTGACAAGAAAGTCTCCTGGCAATTTGAGATTCGGTGGCTCCGTTGTTTCAACTGCAATGTCATCGGGAACAGCAGCGTTCGTGCTGTCTTCATTCTCCGGGGCACGGTCTTCAGTGTTCGCGTTCGGAACCTGCGGCAGGACATCTGTACCATGTTGCTCGTCGTTTGTCGTGCGGTCCTGCGAGAGTGATTCTGGTGCGGGCAGTGTCAACGTGTCACGAGCTTCAGTGACACCACTGCGTGCTTCGAGTTCCTGTTGTCGATCCGCCTCAAATTGTTGCCATTCGAGCACTCGTCCCTTCAGCGACTCGACAAGTTCGCGGAGTCGTTCGTTCTTTTCGGCGCGCCGGCGTTCCGGGTCAGCAGCAGACGGTGCGGGACTGCGATCACGGTTCAACCGTGGTATGTCAACTTCCTGTGCGACCGTCAGACGAGAGCCCTGACGTTTCCACAGAGCTCCACCGGCGGTTCGGTTCGCCGTTGAATCGGGTGCCGGAGGAACTTTAAGCAGCCGCACTGACTGTCCGGCAACCTCTGATATGTCCACGTTGCCCACCACCACCAACAGCAGGACAAGCTGGAGTCTGAAGGTTTGTTTCATTTCAGCCCTCGGTGGCCGGCAGGACGTACAGCGCTTGCCGTAAGGGCATGAGGCAACATCCCCGCGAAGCAGGAAACGGCTGACTCATAGTCCTTTCGTTTTTCGAACGCCCGACCCATCAAATACAGTGACCGTCGGTGAACCGACTCCGAAGTTGAATTGATTGCAATGAGGTAACATTGATCAATGGTCGCCTGAGTATCGCCCTGTCGCAGCGCGATATCGGCTTTTTGAAGTCGCACTTCATCGGCCAGCGGGCCGTGTTCGCCGGTGCTCACGGCCTGCAGAATCTTGCCGGCGTCCTGCAGTCGGTGGTCGTTCCGGTACTGTTCTGCCAGTTTCAACATGGTCTGTTTTCGCAGGCCGCCTTCATTGAGGTTTTGAACAGCCTCGACGTAGTGACCCACGGCACGGTCTGCAAGACCCAGTTCTTCACACGCCTGGCCCGCCAGAACATACCAGTGGGCGCCGAACGATGTCGATGGGTTGTAGTGGGACAGTGTCGCGACGACGTCTCGTGCTTCAATTTCACGACGTTCCGCCAGCGCTTCCACCTGGTAGCGTGCCAGCGCTGCGACAAAAGCGACGGCATTGCGAATCTGTTCGTCTTCCATGCTGTCTCGATGCTCGAACATCACTGAGTTGGCGGCCGGCGCATTTCCGGCCAACAGATACGCGCTTCCCAGCATGGCGGCGGCCTCCTGT
>JBDOMX010000657.1:0-4673 GCA_039831615.1 Planctomycetaceae bacterium | reverse complement strand
CGGTCGTTCTCCAGCTTACGAAAAAGTCACCGGTGCGTACTCGGTTGAAGATGTGATGTTTCCCGTCGGCCACGAGCGGTGCGGTGAGGTCATCGTCGAAGCGGGATGTCAGATCACAGAGCAGGCGGCCGAAGAACTCAAGGCAGGCAAGTTGGCGTCGATCGAGATATTGCCGGAAGTTGCGGACATGCTGGTGATCAACAGCATTCATGAGGATGCAACGAGCAGCCATCAGGAAGCGCTGCTCCGGATTTATCAACGACTGCGACCTGGAAATCCTCCGCAACTTGAGAAGGCCACAGAGCTCTTTCGAGAAAAGTTTTTCGATGTGAACCGCTATCGTCTCGGACGCGTCGGACGATTCCGCATCAATCGGAAATTCGAACAGGATGTTCCGGATTCGGAGATGACTTTGAGGCCTGAGGACTTTGTCAATTCGATCCGTTATCTGGTGCGTCTGCGCTGTGGAGACGGGACGGCTCAGGTTGATGACATCGACAATCTTGGAAATCGTCGCTTGCGGACCATTGAGGAACTGGCTGCCGATGAAATTCGGAAGGGTTTTCTCAAACTGCGGCGGACGGTCCAGGAGCGAATGAGTTTGAAAGACGTCGAGGAAATGACGCCTCGCACGCTGATCAACCCCAAGAGTGTTTCGGCTGCGATCGACTACTTCTACGGCCGCAGCGAGCTGTCTCAGGTTGTCGACCAGACCAATCCGCTCTCCATGCTGACTCACGAGCGTCGGTTGAGCGCTTTGGGGCCGGGTGGATTGAATCGCAAGCGAGCCGGTTTCGAAGTTCGTGACGTGCACATCTCGCATTACGGTCGAATCTGTCCGATTGAAACTCCAGAAGGTACCAACATTGGTCTGATCTCGAGTTTGAGCGTGTTTGCGAAAGTGGATGATTACGGATTTCTGATCACACCGTATCGGAAAGTCGTCAAAGCGAAACTCACGGATGATGTCGAGTGGCTGCGGGCAGATGAAGAGTCGCGGGTCTACGTGGTTCCCGCTGATAGCCCGACCAAAGACGGTAAGCTGACCCAGGACCGAGTCCTGGCGCGCCACGACAATGACGTCACGTGGGTTGCCGCGTCCGCAGTGGAGTTTATCGACCTGGCGCCTTGCCAGATGGTTGGAGTCTCAGCCAGCTTGATTCCGTTCCTAGAACACGACGATGCCAACCGCGCCTTGATGGGTTCCAATATGCAGCGGCAGGCCGTGCCGCTGCTGGTCACCGAAGCGCCGCTGGTCGGAACAGGAATGGAACGGACGGTCGCCGAAAACTCCGGTATGGTGCTCCGCGCCGAACGGGCCGGCTTGGTGAATTACGTCGATGCTGAACGCATTGAAATCGACGGCAAGCGATACCCTTTGCGGAAATATGTCGGCTTAAATGAACGCACATGTCTGAACCAGAAACCGTTGGTCGAGTTGGGCCAACGCGTTAAACGGGGCGCTGTCCTGTGTGATACGGCCGCAACCCACAACGGTCAATTGGCGCTGGGCCGCAATGTGCTCGTGGCCTTCATGTCCTGGGAAGGTTACAACTTTGAAGACGCGATCATCCTTTCCGAAAGGCTGGTCAAAGCCGATGTTTATACTTCGATTCACATCGACGAGTTTGATGTCGAAATTCGCGAAACGAAACTGGGCCGCGAAGAGTTCACTCGCGATATCCCTAACGTCAGCGAGAAAGCACTCCGCAATCTTGATGATGAGGGCATCGTTGCCATCGGCACACGCGTCGAACACGACGACATCCTGGTTGGAAAAGTGTCACCGAAGGCCAAGTCGGAATTGACTCCTGAAGAGAAACTGTTGCATGCCATTTTTGGCCGGGCCGGCGAAGATGTGAAGAACGAATCATTGACCGTCCCCAGCGGTGTGGAAGGCATTGTTATCCATACCGAAAAGTTCTCGCGGCGAATGAGCCTGTCCGACGCAGAGCGTCGCCAATTTGAATCAAAACTGAAAAAGGTGGAACTGGCCGGGTGTCAGTCGATCGCGGCAGCTTTCCAACAGTTTTTGCAGGAATTTGAATCCGTACTGAAGAATCGCATCAAGGACGACGAAGGCAACGAGATTCGAGAACTTGAGGAGCCAAAGGTCGTGGCCGAGTTCGCCATGACATTTCACGACCGTGTCGAAAAACTCGACATCCGCAGCCCTCAAAAAAAGGCCGATTGTCGCAAGTTTGTCAATGACAACTGGATGTCGGTTGAGGATGTGATTGACGAACACGAGCAGCGGTTGAACAGCATGAAGCGCGGGGACGAACTCCCCAGTGGCGTGCTGCAGATGGTTAAAGTTTACGTGGCTTCGAAGCGGCAGATTTCTGTTGGCGACAAGATGGCGGGACGGCACGGCAACAAAGGAGTGATTTCCAAAATTCTGCCGGAAGAGGATATGCCGTTTTTGGAAGACGGGACGCCGATCGACATCATTCTCAATCCGCTGGGCGTTCCCAGTCGTATGAACGTGGGACAGATTCTCGAAACTCATCTGGGCTGGGCGGCATCCAAGCTTGGATTCGCGGCCGTCTGCCCCGTGTTTGATGGAGCGGAAGAAGAAGAGATTCAAGATGTGCTCGCTGACGCAGGCTTGCCCAGGGATGGTAAGGTTCGACTGTACGACGGGCGGACGGGCAATGCGCTGGAACAAAAGACAACGGTGGGGCAGATTTATATGCTCAAATTGCACCATCTCGTCGATGACAAAGTCCACGCTCGAGCCACAGGTCCCTATTCGCTGATCACCCAGCAGCCCCTGGGGGGTAAGGCGCGGTTCGGTGGACAGCGGTTTGGTGAAATGGAAGTCTGGGCGTTGGAAGCCTATGGTGCCGCCTACATCCTGCAGGAGTTGTTGACTGTAAAAAGTGACGATGTTGAAGGGCGGACCAAGATTTACGAGTCCATGGTCAAGGGCGAAAATACGCTGGAAGCCGGTACGCCCGCGAGCTTCGATGTGCTCAACAACGAAATCCGTGGCCTGTGCCTTAATCTACAATTAGAAAAGAACACGGTCTAATAGCCGTCAGTCGCGAGCACGAGCGGAGACTGCTGGCTTTGGCGATTCAAAAGTTTCCCGGTTGGGGAAGGAGTGTGTTCAGTGAGCGTGGGTGAAACGACGTACGATCGCGTGAATGACTACGGTTAGGTCAAGATTGGTTTGGCCAGCCCGCATGACATTCGCAGTTGGTCCTTCGGCGAAGTCAAAAAGCCGGAGACAATCAACTACCGAACCTATCGGCCCGAAAGAGACGGGTTGTTTTGCGAACGCATCTTTGGTCCCGAAAAAGACTGGGAATGTGCCTGCGGCAAATACCGCGGCATGAAATACAAAGGGATGATTTGCGACCGTTGTGGAGTCAAAGTGACTCACAGTCGCGTGCGCCGGAAACGCATGGGGCACATTGAACTTGCCGCTCCGGTCGTGCACATCTGGTTCTTCAAATCCATGCCAAGTCGGTTGGGCTCGCTGCTCGACATGAAAACCACAGCTCTGGAAAAAGTTGTGTATTTTCAGGATTACGTGGTCATCGACCCGGGTGACACTCCCCTGCAGAAATGCCAATTGCTCACGGAAGAAGATGCCCGTAACGCTCGAGCTAAATATGGCGCCGACGAATTCGAAATCGATATGGGAGCCGAGGCCGTTAACAAATTGTTGTTGAGTCTGGACCTCGTCGACCTTTCGCAAAAGCTGAGAATCGAGCTCAAAGAAACGGGCAGTCAGCAAAAGCTCAAAGACTACATCAAGCGGCTCAAGGTGATCGAAGCTCTGCGCGATAGCGACAACAAGCCGGAGTGGATGGTGTTGGATGTGATTCCCGTGATTCCGCCCGACCTGCGTCCCCTGGTCCTGCTCGACTCAGGCAATTTCGCCACCAGCGATCTCAACGATCTGTATCGCCGAATCATCAACCGCAATAATCGTCTTAAGAAACTCGTCGATCTCAACGCCCCGGAAGTCATTGTCCGCAACGAAAAGCGGATGCTGCAACAGTCCGTCGACGCGCTGTTCGACAACAACCGGTGCAAACGTCCGGTATTGGGGTCGTCCAATCGTCCCCTGAAATCACTGACCGATATGATCAAGGGCAAGCAAGGGCGGTTCCGCGAGAATTTGCTCGGCAAACGTGTGGATTATTCTGCACGTAGCGTGATCGTTGTGGGGCCGGAACTCAAATTGCACCAATGCGGTTTGCCCAAGAAAATTGCGCTGGAATTGTTCCAACCGTTCGTGATTCGACGGCTGAAAGAACTGGGACACGCCGACACGATCAAGAGCGCCAAACGGATGCTCGAACGACGTGACGACGACGTGTGGGACATCCTGGACGAAGTGATCACGAATCACCCGGTGCTGCTCAATCGTGCCCCGACACTGCACCGCATGGGAATTCAGGCGTTTGAACCCACACTGATCGAAGGAAACGCGATCAAGTTGCATCCGTTGGTCTGCAAGGGCTTCAACGCGGACTTTGACGGCGACCAGATGGCGGTGCATCTGCCGCTGTCCATGGAAGCTCAGGTGGAAGCAACCACGCTGATGATGTCCACCAACAACATCTTCAGTCCCGCCAATGGCCAGCCCATCATCAGTGCGTCACAGGACATCGTGATGGGCTGTTACTACCTCACCCTCGAACTGGATGGTCGCAGTG
>JBDOMX010000473.1:0-4679 GCA_039831615.1 Planctomycetaceae bacterium | reverse complement strand
CTGAGAAGTGGACATCATTCGAAGCTCGGATTATGGCCCGTCACACGAACTCGCGCAAGTCATCCTCTTCTCCGTAAATTACCCGAAATGCGCGCCCCGTCTGGGCCGGCAATGCGTGCCGATCGATGGCTGAATCGCGTACTCGGCGTGCCGCAGCTGCGGCGGCTGCCGAAAAGTCGTCTGCGCGTCAGCCAGAACCGGAAACGCAAACCAGGCAATCATCAGATGTGTTCGCAGAGAAATCATCGGATGCAATCCTCCAGACGTGCACATTATGCACAGAGTACCGACGGCACCTCGGGAGCGACGTTGAATCCTGGCGTCAGACGTCACATTCCGGATCCGGATGCTCACGACAGTGCACAGATTGCCCAGACGGACTTTTCGCCTGACTTCAACGGAGGTCGGCGATCGGCACTGCAATACGGTTCCCGGTCGCCCAACACGGTCTCGAATCAAGCTGAAGATTGACACGTGCGACCGGCTCCGGTGGCGGTACGGATTTGCGCGAGCCACTTACGGAGGAGTCGTCGATGGCTGTAATCGTTGTGATGACCGAGCAAGCGATGAGATCACCAGCGCTTGCTCGAGTTTGTTGATCCGCTCCATCAGCACGTCATCCGGTTCGACAGCTGAAGCTCCCCCTGCACCACGATTCCAGCACGGCTCAATTTGTTCAACTTGATACCACGCCGACCCTTTGTAAGCTGTTCGTACCAGAGATGTGTCACAGACTGACAGGTCAGATGGGGCCACTGATTCCATTGAGAACGACATTCGTCAGTTGCCCTGCAGACACTCGGATGAATTAATGAATGAATTCAACTGTTCTGCGTTCGTGAGACGGTCCCAGGATTGAACCGATGATTTTCCGTTCTCCGATTTCCCTGCTGCTTGTCGTCTTCATGGCCTGCGGATGCAGCCATGATTCCCCGTCGGTGCCGACTGCCACTGAGAACAGGGAAACAGGAGAAACAACGGATTCAGACGGCAATCCTGCGGGCAGCGAGACCGCCACTCCGCCACCTGGAATGGTGTGGATCGAGGGCGGTGAATTCACAATGGGCAGTGAAGACGAAATGAGCCGCTTCAACGAACGGCCCGTGCATCAGGTCGAAGTGACCAGGTTCTGGATAGATGTCACGCCGGTCACGAACGCTCAGTTTCAGAAGTTTGTCGATGCCACGGGCTATGTGACCATCGCGGAAAGGAAACCTGACTGGGAGGAACTGCGAAAACAGCTTCCGCCGGAAACCCCCAGGCCGGACGACAACGTGCTCGTCGCCGGGTCAATGGTGTTTACCGGGTCAGATGGACCGGTCGACCTGCGACAGATGGCCAATTTCTGGACGTGGACTCCCGGTGCCAGCTGGCAGCAACCGGAGGGTCCCGACAGTGACCTCCAAGGCCGCGAAAATTACCCCGTTGTCCAGGTGGCCTGGGTCGATGCGGTCGCCTTCGCGAAGTGGGCAGACAAGCGGCTGCCCACAGAAGCGGAATGGGAATTTGCAGCACGCGGACAGAGTCACGGTCGCTACCACTGGGGCGATGAGTTTCTCAAGGACGGCCAATTCATGGCGAATACCTGGACGGGAGAGTTTCCGTTTTCTAACACCGAGGAAGACGGGTTCCGTGGGTCGGCACCCGTTCGCAGTTTCCCCGCCAACAGTCTCGGCCTGTATGGGATGGCGGGCAATGTCTGGAACTGGTGCTCCGACTGGTACCAGCCGGACACGTACCAGCAGCGAGTCGGTGAACCGATGTGCTGTGACCCCAAAGGTCCATCCGCTGGCCCGCGTGCTGGTGCTCCACAAGTGGAACATGTTGTAAAAGGCGGGTCCTTTTTGTGTCACCCGGATTATTGTGCCAGTTATCGTCCGAGCGCACGTCGAGGTCTGCCGGCCGACACCGGCATGAGTCATGTGGGGTTTCGATGTGTCAGATCGCCCGGTCCGGGACAGCCCTTTGACGCAACAGTGGCAGGCGACTGATCTGTGATTCAGGAAGCCCACGTGATGCACAGTGAGCTGATGATCACGTGTGACGGTGAAGAGCACAGGGACCTGATTGCAGACAAACTGCGAACCCTCCACGACACCTCTGACAGCTCCCTGAATTTCGCAACAATGCTCAAGCGTGCTGACGACAGTTGGATACGCTGTCAGGAGCGCATCAGGGTCGGATGCTGGGCACGGCCACGTCAATCAAAGTACAGGTACGGGGCCATTGTCAGCCAGATTGCATCGTGAGGGAAGTAATGCGCCACCTCGTGGCGACAGCCGACATACTTTGTAACGTCGAATTCGCGGAGCTTTTGTCGGTTGACACCCATACGGCTGAGCTGGCGGGGCTGGAACCCGGTTTTCCCAAGGGCTTGGTGCAGCAAAGGGTCCTGCAGCGGGTAAGCCGTCAGCGCGATGTCTCGGCGGGTACGAAGATTGAGCAAACACTCAACGCGATTGAGTGCGAGGCCGTATTTCTCGCCAGGACTGAGCCAGTGGCTGTCGATGGCGGACGCGCCGAACACCGCCCGCATACGCCGTGACGGGCAATTGTCAGACACTCGGTATCCCTGTACGCTACCGCCTGCCAGGAGATGCAACGCGGACGAAATCACACGTGTCCCATGACTGTGACCGGCAAAACTGATCGGATTGGCGGCGGGTATCATGCGGGTCAGATGAGCGAGATAGATGCCATTGAACCCGGCGCGCTTCCCAAGCCGACGTGTCTTGATGTCCGGACAAAACGGAACTGCCAGGTCGCTGGGCCAATGGAAGGCAATGTAGTGGAATGGCCGGTTTCCACCTCCTGAGCTGATTCGGTGGTAACGTGCCCGGGTTTCCGATCGCACCTCTCGCTCTTCAACGAAACTGCCGTGGGCTCCGATGCACACCGGCACTCCAGGCTGCAACTCTGCCAGCATCGACTCCAGCGAAATACGATGATAGCGACCGCAGCCACAGTGCTTTTCAACTGTGAAACGGCAGCAGCAGCCCTGTCCCGGACGCTGTGGACAGTGGATCGTGCTGACGAAGAAAAAACCACCATGGCAATGACGGCCGGTCGCCGACGGAATGTCGAGGCCTTCAGAAACGTTCACCTGGGCGTGGCCCGCCGGGACCGTTGCGCCGGACATGGCCGACTGATGGCTGGAGGATGATGCGACGAGCGGCTGAGCAACACATGTCGTTGCCGAAAGACACAGTACGGCCGTTGAGCAGAGGAATGACCGTTGCAACAATGACATCTGTACTTCCCGCGGAATCACGCATCCTGATGTCAGATACAGCCCCACGAGGCCGGCTGAACCGGTGAGCGGGGAACTCTTGTGTCATCGGATACTACGCCCGGAATCGACAGCAAACGCTCAGATTGGTGCCTTGATGGCGGCACCACGACGTGAGAGTCATGTAAGGCTCGAATCTATGTCTGGTAATCGCGCCAATTCGTTGATTCGGTGCATTCCTGACAATTGATATATGTGGCGCAACCGGACGTGGCCGTCCCGCGACCAATGTGCGACGCAACCTCCGGAATTCAGCAGCATCCGTTATGGTTGCCGGAGCTCAACGCTGGCTCCAGGATCGAGCTGAGAGCCCGGAAACATGCCTTCTCCCTGAGGGAGAGGGGAAACATGACGATTCATAGCAGCCCCCTCCATCGAACGGGTGCAATCCCGGTGTCGCAGCGACTGGAAAGGTTAGAGTTCGACGACGATTCCCTGGTCCGCGGCGATGCGACCTTTGCAGACGTCACTGTACAGCGCGCCGAAACCGTCGAAACCGTGCGTTCCGACAATCTTCATCCAGGCCCGTGTTTTAGCAGCCGTTGCCGACAGGAACGCGGAGACCCGTTGATCGAATTCGATCCGGCCCAGTTCGGCGACTCGTTTCTGAATATGCGTTGGCGCAAAGAAGAACTCGCTGCGATCAGCCAGATTACCCTGCTGCTTTCCGGTTTTCTGCCAGTGTGTGATTCCCACGGTGACGCACATTGCGAGATTGTCACCGAGATGAGCATGCAGGCTGCCCAGGATCTCGCTGTTTCCCGACAGATCGACGACCAGCGTGGGGAGATGAGAATCGATACTGCTGAGTGCGTCGTAGGCAAGACCGACGTCATACGTTCTGAGCGTGTTGACGAAGTCCACATGGCGGCTGGAGGTCAGTCCCGTCACCGGGGGAGCGTCCGGATCCTCTTGCAGCGCATAGGACAGTCCGATGCTGGTCTTGCTCGAAGCACTCAGGATGACGATCTGCTGAGCGCCGTACCAGTCCTTGTCATGCAGCGAATCCCACAGACAATACGATGTGACGAATAAGGGCCTCAACAGCATCCGCTCGCTGTCGGTCGCACGATCGTAACCTGGTTCAGCGCTGACCCGGCGGTAGCTGTTGTACGTACCAGGCAGCTTGCTTCGGTGTGCGGCCCCTTCCGTAAAACGCAGAGGCGGCACCTTTGTGGGACCCTCTCCAGGGTCATTAGACCGTTGGAAGGATCGCTTACAGGGAAAATATGACGGTCAACGTGAGCGGCAGGGATGGCGAGAAGCTCATATCCGTGAAGTTCAGATCCCCATCGGGGATTGAAAGCGACGTGGTGAATAAAAACCTGAGGCTCGAGATGTATAGGCCGAGGCTCGATCGCAGGATCTACATCTTCCAGTCCCCCTCCGG
>JBDOMX010000672.1:0-4687 GCA_039831615.1 Planctomycetaceae bacterium | reverse complement strand
GAGGATAGTTCCCTCGAGTCCACTCGTCGGCAACGAACGTCAGTTCTCCGGTCTCGCCAACAGCAAAGATTCCAATGCTGTCGTGCAGACGGTTGCCGGCGTAGACGAAGCGACCGTCGTCGGAAACCAGAATCCCCGAACAGAAATTGCTGCCGGCGAACCCAGGTGGCAAACTGGAGATCGTTTGCCGTGAAGTGAGCCGTCCCTGGGTGGAATCGTAGTCGAAGAGGACGATGGTGGACCCTTCTTCCTGCAGAGAATAGAGCCAGCGCGCATTCGGATGAAAGTGGAAGTGCCGTGGTCCGTCACCGGGTGGCAGCGACACCGAGGCAGGATCGTTCGGAGTGAGCCTGCCGTGCCGGGCATCGAATCTCCATACGTAGATTTGGTCCAGTCCCAAATCGACGTGCAGCACAAAATGCCCGGTGGGGTCAGCTTCGATCATATGAGCGTGCGCCTGATCGTGTCCGCTGAAAGCAAAGCTGCCTTGAGGAGCGTTGGTCGCCCGCATGGGCCCCACCCGGCCCTCGTCCTTCCTGACATCTGTCGCGGCCCCCAGGCTGCCGTCGGCACGAATGGGAAGCACGGCCACGGACCCACCAAAATAATTTGCGACAAGCACGAACCGTCCGGACGGATGCACACTCAGATGAGCCGGACCCTTGCCGCCCGAACTTACGGAGTTCAACAGTTTGAGCGTCCCGTCCGCCGGATTGACGGCGAAGGCGCTCACGGATCCCGCTTCGTCCGAGCCAATCCGTTCGGTTTCATTCGCCGAATACAGGCGTGTCCTGGCTTCATTGAGAACGAGAGCGCTGGGGCTGGTGCCCATCTCATGTAAACCGCATGGCGTCATCGCTCCGGTCCCGCGGTCCACTTCAAACAAATGAATGCCACGTCCATTTCCTGGTGGCAAATCCACCTGGGTCGGCCGCATGTTTTTTAGCGGCGAGGTATACGTGCCCACATAAGCAATCAGGGCCCGGCCGTCCCTGCCTTTGTCGTCCTGCTGTGCGTGCAGCGAAGATGCTGCGAGCAGGAGCGACAGCAACACCGCACTGAAACGTGCAAACGGCGGCTGTTTCAATGAGTGACCGGGACTTGCGGGAAAAATCATGGCGGCAGGATAATGTTGAAAGTTGGGCGTCGGGAAACAGAGTATGAGCACCCGCGGTAGCGGCAACAAGCAGTGATCGGCCACTTTCGTCTCTCGAACGGGTTGCTGCATTGATGCCGCCCTGTTCATGCATTCATTTCTGATTGAATTCAATTAAAAATGTGGATCCTGCCGTTCCCTGTCGACAAGGCATTCTTCCGTGGCCGAATGCGTTTTCCGCTCGAATCGGAACCACTCACCGCCGACGTTGTCGTGCAGGGGGCAGGTTTCGCGGTACGATGAGTTTTGGCAGTTCGAAGTCCCTCTTCATCTCAGGATGGAACGGGTATGGAGAACACCCTTTTCTTCGCTTAGTTTCCATGTTCGGGAGGCTGCTTTATTTCGATGTCCTTTCATACTGCAATTTGCCCGTACGGGGTGCTGTTCCTGTTGGCGTTCACAGCAATTTCAGGCGTCGCCGGCGAGGACGTTACCATTTTTTTACGTGAACCGGCCGGAATCCTGCGGCCCTCCTATCCAGTGGCCGCGATGTTTACGTTGCCTGGAGCAACCGCCGAAGATTTGCGGTTCCGACTTCTCGATGAAGGTGGCAGCCCCATTGCTGCGCAGTTCCGATCCGACCAGACGCGCGGCAGCGACCGTGTTTTCTGGCTGGATTTCCAGGCGGACCTGAAGCCACATGCATCGAGAACATACACCGTCCAATCTGGTCCCGATGTTGAGCGTGGGCCAGAGCGCGCATCCGGGCATCGACTCACGGAAACCCCCACCGCGTGGAACATCGAAAACGCTCCGTACCTGACCTGGACAATCCCACGAGACCTCAGCGGTTTGGTCACGTCGCTCAGCGTTCCACCCGTTAAGTTTCTTCGCGCGACTTCACCCGGCCTGACGATCGTGGACCGCACCGGCACACCACACGCGCTCGCCGATCAGGCAACGAACACCATCGTGAGCCGAGTCGTACGCGCAGGACGATTTGCTGTGGCACTGAGGTTTGAAGTCACCGCATCGACGTCGGCACTGCAGGGCGTCCGGTCGATCATTGATCTTCACTTTCCGGTTTCGCGAAGCTGGATGGAAGTGGACTGGAAGCTCTTTGATCCCCTCGGAATGACAACAGGACGAACGATGGAACTGCACCTGCAACTGGACAGGCCTGCAACAGATGCCCCCACACTCGTTGACTTCGGAGCAACCACGTTGGTGTACACAGCGCTGTATCCTGGGCAAGAGAGTGAGTTACGTGCGACCGGCACCAGGGGATTACCGACTCGTCAAAGCGATTCAAGTCCCGTGGAAAACGGCGGTCAACGTCATTCGAGGCCTGGGCGGGGGCAAAGCCAGACCGACGAGCGTCCGGATCCGGCCTGGAAAGTCCTGCGAGGTCCCTCCGGTGATCTCAAACCATTCTTTGTTGCCCCACTGGAAGGCACGCAAACTGCAGAAGGCTGGGCGCACGTTATGGACCGCCGAAAATGTCTCGCACTGGCGATCAGCGAATTTGGGAGGCGCACCGATGACCGGATCAGCATCTCCGCGGATGGCTCCGTGACACTTGAACGCAACTCTCCGGAGTCCGGCGTCTCAAAAAACCACGAGGAAGCAGCGCCGTTCAGATTCTGGCTGCATTTCGTCAGATTCCCGCCACAGCACGGCGCGGGGACCAGCCCACAGGCCATGCAAAACCCCATCGACGTGCAGGTCCTGCGCGGACCGAAAAGTCCGTGAGGGCGACTGCCGGCCGGCCGTGCTGTCCGCACGGTTTGCTACCCACCGCTGTCCGACTGTCCAGGCATCGCCTGCTCAATGAAGTCGTAGCTCACAAGTGAAACCCGATACTCCAGTTCCTCGTCGCCCCGAGCCACACGGACTCCAACACTGTCACCCGGACTGAGCTGCTCAACGACTGAACGTAACTGTTCATGGGTCGGACGACGCTGACGATCGATGCGTAACAGGATGTCTCCCGGTTGAAGTCCGCTGGTCTCTGCAGGACTGTCCGGCACAAATCCCTGCACAACAAGAGGAGCCGCGGCCGGATCGACCAGAATAATACCAAGGTAGCCATGGGTCGCTGGAGCAGTGTCAGCATTCGAGGTCCCGGACGGCCCGCCGCGTTGCTGCCGATCCGCGTCGCACCCCCAGCTGCCGAGGCAGCAGACGAGGATCATGCCGACGGATGACCACCTTCGTGACGTTGTCGCAGTTGGTCGAATCATGGCATGTTCTCGATTGTCCGGACTACAGCGTATTACGCTGATTCGTGGCCGCGGCAGAAGTGCCAGAGCCCATCATTCATTGTCCCCGCGAGCCAGAACCCGCCACGACATTTCGAAAACTGCTCTAAAGAATTTGCCCGTTCCTTGAGTTCACCCCGAACGGCAGGAATTTCTCCCATTCACGCTCGAGCCAGTCGCACACGGATCAGCAGGTCATTGAGCTCATTTTGAGTGCTACCGGGCAGGAGCGGGAGCTACGTCACAGTCGAGGTTTCGGGGGCTTCGCGGGTGCTTTCCACAGATCCACACCGGTCGCCCTGAGACGCCGTCGGTAGACGCTGTCTCCGCAGGTGGCGAACAAAACGTCGCGTTCCGGACCACCCAACACGACATTCGACAGCGACGCTGGCTGAGGTTTACGAATAATGAAATGGACGCGACCAGGCTGATCGAGAACCTGCACGCCCAGTCGGGTTGCAACATACGTCCGACCCTCCGAATCAACCGTCATGCCGTCGGCACTGCATGAAAGATGATCGTTGACGTGCAACCAGCCATATTCCTGTCTGTGAGCCAGACTGCCATCTGATTGAATCATGAACGACAGACAGAAACGGCCCCTCGAATTCGCCACAGTGAGTATGGTCTGATCGGGCGAGGCTATCAGGCCGTTCGGGAATTCGATGTCCCGTGCAGCGACCGTCGTTTTTCCGTCGGCCGTGAAATGCCAGACACGATGCTCTGACGGCTCGGTGACGTAGCCACTGCTGTCGTGCAGAACGACGATGTCATTGCCCTTGATACCGGTAAGAAACAGCTCCTTTTTCCCGTCAGGTGTGTAGCGCACGACCTGTCCGGTTTTGGATTCGCAGGCATAGAGTTTTCCTTCCGGTCCAAACATCAGTCCGTTGGAGCCTCCTGTGTCATCGGCGAAAATGGTGACGGTACCGGCGTTATCGATGTGATGGATGCGGTTGTGTGGAATATCTGAAAAGAAGATTTCGCCCTCATCGTTGACGGCCGGACCTTCAGTGAAACGATGTCCCGTGCTGACACGTTCCCAGTCTTCTCCGGCGATCAACAGATTGGTGCGGCGAGGTTTTCCGTCGACGTTGCCAACCGGTGATGCGTCATCGCGCCATAACCAACGCAGCGCTTCCGGCATGACCTTCGCACCGTGTCGATCATTGTGGCCACCGTCACCCCATTCGTGCCGGACATCGTAGCCGGCGAACTGCAGTGCTGAGAGCATGGCCTGATTCGCGTGCCACCAGCTTCCGGCGTAGATATCCAGGTCGTCCTTCCCGTCCTGCAGATAGATGCGAATCGGTTTCGGTTCGGTTTTCCG
>JBDOMX010000222.1:0-4693 GCA_039831615.1 Planctomycetaceae bacterium | reverse complement strand
TGGTACTTCCGGGCTTCATCCGCTTCGCGCTGGGATCGCCGCCGAAAATTCTCCAGTTCTGCCTGGCCGCGCAGCAGCTGATCCTGAAGCCTGTTGATCTGCGCCTGCAATTCGGCCGGGTCAGTCAATTGAGCTGCGTCCTCAAAACCGGTTGGATCCTCGGCCGCAGCCGTTTCACTGTCCGGGAATTCCGGTCCATCTGTCGTTTCGTTAGTCATTGTTCCTCTTCACCGCCGCCGAAAAATTCTTTGACCTGAGCAAAAAACGATTTGCGCTCTGGCATCACGTCTGCCGCTTCGAGTTCTGCCAGTTCCCTCAGTAAGTCTTCCTGCCTTCCGCTGGTTTTCCGCGGGACTTCAACCTGGATCTCCACCAGCAGATCACCGACCTGTCGGCTGCTGCGGGGGTCGGGCATCCCCTTGCCTCGCAGGCGACTGATACTGCCGGGCTGGGTCCCGGACGGCAGGCTGAAATCGTGACGCCCGTTGAGCGTGGGGATTTCCAGTTCCGCTCCGAGAACGGCCTGCGAATACGTGACCGGAACGCGACACATGAGATCCATGCCATCTCGTTCGAACAGCGGATGTGGACGCACTTCAATGTCCACATACAAATCACCTCGACTGCCACCTTTGCTTCCCGCTTCGCCTTCGCCACGAAGGCAAAGCTGCATCCCGTTGTCAATTCCTGCCGGGATCTTGACTTCTCGCACCACGTCCTGCATGGTGCGACCACTGCCACTGCAATCCACACACGGATTCGAAATCGTTTTCCCTTCGCCGCGACAGGTCGGGCAGGTCGTCTGAACTCGAAAGAGTCCCTGTGACTGGATCACCTGACCATGGCCGCCGCAGGTGGAGCACGAGGTCGATTGACTTCCCGGCCGGGCCCCCGTGCCATCGCAGGTATCGCAGGGCTCGTGCCGTGAAATATGAAGTTCGCGGGTGCAGCCTGATGCGGCTTCAGTGAGATCGATGGTGGCGCTGGCCTGCAGTGACGCCCCACGACTTCCACGGCGCGATCGGCCGCCGCCTGCCCCGAAGCCAAAGTTCTCAAAAATGTCGCCGAACGCGCTGAAGATATCACCGACGTCCTGAAATCCTCCGCCTCCTCTTCCCGCTCCGGAAACCCCGGCGTGGCCGAACTGGTCATACCGCGAACGTTTGCCGTCGTCGCTGAGCACATCAAAGGCTTGGGAGGCTTCTTTGAAACGTTCCACGGCTGCTTCATCGCCAGGATTGCGGTCCGGATGATTCTTCAGAGCGATTTTGCGGTACGCCTGCTTCAGTACAGATGCCGACGCATTTCGTGCGACTCCAAGCACGTCATAGTAGTCGCGTTGTGTGGGCATTTTCCGATTCCCTGGCCAGCCACAGCCGCATCAAGAAACTGAGAGCAAGAAAAACGGGACACCAAAAACTGGTGTCCCGTGATCGTATCGCCCCTTGTCCCGAATGTTCACGTGGCGCCGGAAGATCAGCCCACTGACAGAATGAATGACAGACAAGGTGCAAGAATCTGACAAGTCCGCCGTTATCGAATCGCACCTTCCACTGCAATCTGTTCCTTCCCGTCGGCATCGTCCGTTTTGGTGACAAGCACCTGAGTTGTCAGCATCAATCCGGCAATCGATGCCGCATGAGACAAAGCACTGCGGACGACTTTCGTGGGGTCCAGAATCCCGGATTCCAGCATGTCCACGAACTTGCCCTGAGCCGCGTCGTATCCGTTCGGTCCCTTCAGTTGATTGACTTCATCGGCAATCACCGCACCGTCTTTGCCGCAGTTATCGGCAATCTGGATCAGCGGAGACGTCAGCGCCCGAGCCAGGATCTGCACACCAATCGCTTCGTCACCGGTGACGTCGATTTTTTCCACGTCTTTCACGGCACGCAGCAGGGCCACACCACCGCCTGGCAGAATGCCTTCTTCGACAGCGGCCCGCGTGGCATGCAGAGCGTCTTCCATCCTCGCCTTGGTCTGCTTCATTTCTGCTTCCGTGGATGCGCCCACGGAAATGACAGCCACGCCGCCGGTGAGTTTTGCCAGTCGTTCCTGGAACTTCTCACGATCGTAGTCACTGTCGGTCCGTTCGATGTGATCCCGAATCTGCTTAACGCGGGCAGTGATTTCGCTCGCGCTTCCGGCGCCTTCGATGATCGTGCAGTTGTCTTTAGTGACTTCGACGCGACGAGCTGAGCCCAGCTGAGCCAGTTCGACCGTGTCCAGCTTGATCCCCAAATCGTCTGAGATCAGTGATCCGCCGGTCAGCACCGCCATGTCACCCAGCATCGCTTTGCGGCGATCGCCAAAACCCGGAGCCTTCACGGCACAGATCTTGAGCACGCCGCGGAGCTTGTTGACCACGAGTGCGGTCAGGGCTTCACTGTCGACATCTTCGGCCACAATCAGCAATGGTTTGCCGGATTGCGCCGCCTTCTCCAGCAATGGCACCAGTTCACGCAGGTTTGAGATCTTCTTCTCAAACATCAGGATCAGGCAGTCTTCCAGCACGGCCTTCATGCCTTCGGCTTCCGTTACGAAGTAGGGCGAAATGTAGCCCTTGTCGAACTGCATTCCTTCGGCAAATTCAAGCGTCGTTTCATTGGCCTTGCCTTCTTCGACGGTGATCACGCCGTCACGACCGACACGTTCCATTGCATCGGCGATTAAATCACCGATGGCACGATCGTTGTTGGCAGAAATGGCACCAACCTGAGCCACCTGTTCCTTGGATTCGACCGGTCGCGCCAGCTTCTCGATACTCTTCAAAGCCGCTTCCACGGCTTTTTCGATGCCGCGACGAACGACCGTCGGATTGGCACCCATGGAGATGCTGCGGAGACCTTCCTTGTAAATTGAGCGAGCCAGTACGGTGGCAGTTGTCGTTCCGTCTCCGGCCAGATCACTGGTCTTGCTGGCGACTTCGTTCAACAGCTTGGCACCCATGTGCTCAAACGGATCATCAAGCTCGACTTCTTTGCTGACCGTGACACCGTCTTTGGTCACGACCGGATTGCCAAAGCTCTTGTCGATGATGACATTGTGGCCGGTCGGACCCATTGTCACGGCGACAGCTTTAGCCAGAATATCGACACCGCGCTGCAGTTTCAGCCGCGCCTGGTCGTCAAACAATAGTTGTTTTGCCACTGAGATTGCTCCTTCAGCACGCTGCGGACCTGTGAACGGCGGCATTGTTGCTGCGAAGATGTAAAGCCTGATAGAAGTACTGCGTGGACCACGGCAGCATCATAAAATAAGTAACGCGGGAAGTGCCTAAAGGACTTTCGCGAGAATGTCGCTCTCGCGAAGAATCTTAACCTCTTCCCCATCAACTTCGATATCTGTTCCGCCGTACTTACCGAACAGGATTTCATCGCCAATTTCGACGCCCACAGCAGATCGCGCGCCACTGTCCAGCAATCGACCTGGCCCGACCGCGACCACAGTGCCTCTTTGAGGTTTTTCCTGAGCTGCATCCGGCAACACGATTCCCCCGGCAGTGGTCTCTTCTGCTTCATTGGTACGCACGACAACACGATCGTCGAGTGGATTGATTTTCATCATTGACTCCTGGTGATTCCGTTAATCGGTTAAATATTTGATGAGGATTTTGATTCAGTCGCATTTGAAACTGTTGCAGCCACCACTTGCGGAGCGGCCACTGGCTTCTGACGGCGCGTCACATCATGCCGGGCATTCCGCCCATGCCACCCATACCGGGCATTCCGCCGCCCATGCCGCCCATGCCGCCCATGCCGCCCATGCCGCCGCCCATGCCGCCGCCCATGCCGCCCATGTCATGGTGGTGGTCGTCGTGATGATCTTCGGTTTCTTCAACCGGCTCATCCACAAGAATGCAGTCGGTCGTCAACAGCAGCGAAGCGACACTAAACGCGTTCTGCAATGATGAGCGCACCACCTTGGTGGGGTCGACCACGCCGAATTCAAACATGTCGCCGTAGCGGTTATTCAATGCGTCGTAGCCGGCTGATGCTTTCTTTTCTTTGCGAACGCGATTGGCAACAACCGACCCCTCAAGGCCCGCGTTTTCCGCAATCATTCGCAACGGCATCTCCAGAACGTCGCGGATCATGTTGATCCCCATCGCCTGATCGCCTTTCAGTTTTAAGTCGTCCAGCACCCTGGCTGAACGTAAAAGAGCAACTCCACCACCAGGCACTATGCCTTCTTCGATGGCCGCTCGCGTAGCAGCCAAAGCGTCGTCCGTGAGGTCTTTGCGTTCCTTCATTTCGGTTTCGGTGGCCGCACCGACTTTAATCTGAGCCACACCGCCAGCCAGCTTGGCCAGACGTTCCTGCAGCTTTTCGCGGTCATATTCGCTGTCGGTGACTTCAATTTCGCGACGAATCTGTTCTGCGCGGCCGGCAACCGCACCTTTCTTACCGCCACCTTCGATGAGGACGGTTTTGTCGGCATCAATCCGGATCTGTTTTGCCCGTCCGAGATCGGACAGTTCGATGTTTTCCAGTTTGACCCCCAGATCTTTGAAGAATGCTTTTCCGCCCGTGAGGACCGCAATGTCTTCGAGCTGAGCCTTCCGACGGTCGCCGTAGCCAGGGGCTTTCACAGCGGCGACATTCAGAATGCCTCGCATCTTGTTGACAACCAATGTTGCCAAAGCTTCGCCTTCGATGTCTTCCGCGATGATGAGCAGCGGGGCACCGTCCTT
>JBDOMX010001214.1:0-20718 GCA_039831615.1 Planctomycetaceae bacterium | reverse complement strand
CCTGATTGGAAACCCAAACACCCAGGTCGGGGTAAATCTTTCGAGCCTCTTCAGCAAACCGGCCGGTCCACTCGAACATGAGATCCGGGCGCCGATGCCTGCTGCCGCCGTCTCCCCCGGTAAGGTAAATGTGATCAAGATGGGGGATGGCGCGAATCATCTTCAGTTGGGATTCGATCGCCTCCAGCTGTTCTTCGTCTGAGCCACCCTCGCCACCGACAGCATGTGAAAACAACCAAAAACTGAAACCGTAGTCGGCACAAATGCGGCACCATGCAGAGGCCATCTCGCCTCTGGTCAGTTTGGCGTGCGGGCCGTCACGGAGATCCGGATCTGAGAAGGAAGTTGTTTCGAATGCATTTGCACCAAACACAGCCAGTTCCCGCATGTACTGTTCGTAGGTTTCGGCTGTCCAGGCATCGTAACAGTGCGACAGGTTTCGAAACCCGATCTGGTGGCCTCGATGCGGGTAACGCGGTGCTGTCGCGATTCGGTACTCCGCCGGCAACTCAAGCTGGTTGCTGTTCATCCTCAGTCGCAGGAGCAACCGCCCTGCGGCAAACAGCACACCGCGTTCTTCCCGTCCCGCGAGCACAATGTTGGGGGCGGTGCCCGAGCTGTCGATGGCAATCGCGAAGCCCTCGGCGTGTTCCGGCACATTCATTGCCTCGACGAATTCGCGCACGTGTGCGGGAGCCCTGTCGACACGACAAAGCAGGATCGTGGCCGTCGTCGCACCTGCAGAGGTTGCGGAACTGCGGAGCGTGATTCCTGTGCGCTGAGCAACTTCTTCTGTGAGCATCCTCTGCGCTGTCCTGATGACGGTCCCATCATCTCCCGCGACGATCACGGCCTGCCTGAGATCGACGACATCGACATCATCTGCGGCAATCGCGGCAACGGAAGCCAGGATGCTGATCGACAGCACTTGACAGCTGAACGGTACGGTCTGCATAACGTCTGCTTTCGCATTTAAAAATGCATCCAACTCAATGGCGAACGCTTCGACAGGTCCGTTCGCTCCACCTGATACCTGTCGTCGCAGGGTATTCCAACATGCTCCACCTCGCAACGAATCATTTTCGCGGATAATCTGGTTCTTCGTTCCGAAACTCTCGAGCCGACTGGGACAGGATCGCTTTGCGGTCATCGCTGCATTCAGGGACGGTGAGATCGTGGGATTTGTCACGGTGGTGCGCGATCGATCGGCGGCGACCGGTTATTACCTCGGGGTTGACTACGACGCGAATGCGAAAGTGCCAGTTTATCACCGATTGCTGTTTGCCGTGATTGAACAGGCAATTCGGTGGCGCTGTGATAAGATTTCGTTCGGTCGAACGGCGATCGACGCGAAAGCCCGTCTCGGTTGTCAGCCGGAACCAACATTTGTCTGGAGTCGACACCGCATTCCAATGTTGAATGTCGCGGTCAAACAACTGGTCCGCACTGTGCCACACGCTGAACCACCTGAACGAAACCCGTTCCGGGAACAGTTGGACTTGTGATGTCGTGACCGATTTCCTCTCGCCTGTCACAGCGACAGGAATTTCCAGCTCAGGAGGATGGTCAGCGGCTCCCGCTGATCGCCCTGCGTCGTTCCTGCTTGTCTTTTTCCCGCATTTTCCGAGAATGTCAGGGTTGACGTGATCCGCTCAAACAGAAGTGCGTTGGCTCACATCGTCATCGAACGCATTCGCGATCACAGACATTTGCTGTCAGGAGAATCTGATGCCCGATGTGACCAATTCCGGACAACCAGACGGTCAGCAAAAAAAAAGGAAAACAGGGGGTAGCGGCCATACGTTGCTGATGATCGGCGCCATTCTCGGAGCTCTGGTTTTGGCATGGCTTGCCCCGTCGTTTGCCGTGAGGCTGCACCTGGGTGGTGAGGTGTTTTTGCGACTGCTGATGATGGTGGTTGTGCCGCTGGTCATGGCCAGCGTGATGAGCGGCATCGTGGGTCTGGGCGATGGTGGCAAGCTCGGCGTGCCGGGCGCGGTCGCCATCGGCTACTACCTGTCGACGACTGTTCTTGCTGTCGCAACCGGTGTGCTGATTGTGAACCTGTTCAATCCCGGAGTTGGCCTGGATGCCGATTCCTTAATGAACGACATGGGGACGGCGGAACATCAGGAAAAACTGGACAACATTGAACGAAGCGAAGACGGACCAAAAAACATCGGCGACATCTTTCACAAGATGGTGCTGATGCTGTTTACCAGCAACCTGCTGAAGTCCATGGTCGAAGGCGAACTTTTGCCTTTGATCGTCTTTAGCATCGCGTTTGCCGGACTGTTGACCACCATGGGCCGCCGGTCCGAAACCATGCGTACACTCATCGTCAGCATTAACGACGCGATGATGGGGTTTGTGATGCTGTTGATGAAGTTTGCCCCCATCGGCATCTTCTGTCTGGTGACGTCATCATTCGGCAAGTTCTTTCTGGAAGGTGATGCGTGGGCAAAGATCTCCAGCCTCGGCTGGTACATGGCCACAGTGCTGGTCGGTCTGGGAGTTCATTTCTTCATCACTTTGCCTTTGATTCTGTGGGTCTTCACCAAACGTAATCCGATCCGCTTTTACAAGCAAATGTCAGATGCGCTGCTGACCGCGTTCTCCACGGCAAGTTCGTCGGCCACACTGCCGGTCACGATGGAATGCGCGGAGGTCAACGCGGGCATCTCGCGACAATCGGTGGAGTTCGTACTGCCGCTGGGAGCCACCATCAATATGGACGGGACGGCCCTGTACGAAGCCGCGGCCGCCATTTTCATGGCCCAGATCTACGCCGGCGTTAATCCGGATTTCACGTTCGGATTCACCGAACAGATTATTATTGCAGTCACCGCGACTTTGGCAGCCATTGGAGCGGCCGGCATTCCGGAAGCCGGACTGGTCACGATGTTGATTGTGCTGAATGCTGTTGGACTTCCCGCGACGTATCTGCCGTTGATTCTTCCAGTCGACTGGCTGTTGGATCGATTTCGTACTGCAACCAACGCCTTCGGAGACTCCGTAGGTTCGGCAGTCGTGGACCGCAGTTTCATGAAGATTGACTCGCCTTGATCTGCGGCCGCGATAACTTTTTTGCCCGTGTTGGCTGCATCAACTGAAAATTCTGTACCGGCAACTTTCGCCGCAGAACTGATTGGGTTTCGCAGATTGGACCGCACGCTGGCGCGTTGAAATCGGAGAAGTCAACCCAACCCGTTGAATCGACCCCTCCTCGGCGCTGCGCAATTTTGACTGGTCAAAAAAAAACCGACTGATGTGATTGGGTGCTGGCCGATCTTCAATGAGCACCACAGTGACGCCGTAATGGAAAGATGACTTATGTTGGGATCACGACGACTCAGTCTGTTTGGCATCGTTGCCGTCTGCTGCTGGGTAGAGCAATTGGCGGCCGATGACCAATCACCGATCGACCGGATCTTCTCGGTCGCTTTGTCTGAGCAGCATTGCCGGCACCGTGCTGCATGTCCACGCGGCACACTGCTGCAATGGAGTGACGGTGTCCCCGTGGCTGGCGGTCCCGACCTGAACGAACCACTGGTGACCGACCGACCGGACTTCACGGAGGCATCGTCAACAGTCGGGATGGGGGTGACTCAGCTGGAATTCGGATACACGTACACTTACGACAACGACGCTGGCACAAGTGTTCACAGTCAGTCGTTTGGTGAACCGCTGTTGCGGCAGGGACTTTTCGATGACTGGCTGGAACTCCGCGTCGGATTATTTCCCACCGAGCAACAGACAACGACCGCTGGATTTTCCAATTCGACATCGGGCACTGAGGATCTGTATGTCGGCTTCAAGATCGGTCTGACACCGCAGGACGGAATCCTCCCGGAAATGGCTCTGATCACTCAGATGAATCTGCCGACGGGAAGCCCGGCATTCACCTCTGGTCTGATTGAGCCGGGACTCAACTGGATTTACAGCTGGGAAATCAACGACTTCATTTCGACAGCCGGTTCCACTCAGGGGAATCGTCGGATTGATGCGACGACCGCTCAGGACTACCTGGAAATGGCTCAGTCATGGACGATTGCTTTCTCGTGCACGGAGAAGTTGGGGGTCTACACAGAATGGTTTGCCCTCATTCCGAACAACGCAGACACTGATCAGACGCAGCACTAATTCAACGGCGGCTTTACGTATCTCATCAGCAACGATATACAGTTCGACGTACGTGCCGGAGTCGGACTCAATGATGCGGCGGACGACTATTTTGTCGGCACCGGGCTTTCAGTCCGGATTCCTTAACCGTCGCGGTTCAGAGTGACGAGCGTGGCTGCTGGTGAGACCGAATGTCGTCCGTGCCAGGCGACTCTCGATCTGCAGGATGATTGTCCGGTGACCCCGGGGCTGGAGACAGCTGCTCTCCGCACTGTGCTGCTTCGTGGCGCGAACCGTGACGCCTGATTCTATCGTGACCGGACCATCGTTGTGCAGATGACCGTGCTGACACCTGTCATCATTGAGGCTTGACAGCGATGCTGGTAATCTGTGGACTCTGATTCGACGTGAATGCTGATTCAATGTTCCTGACATCGCATTGTTTCAGTGATCACTGGTGCTTAAAACACCTCACGCTTCGACGACATCAATCATGGGTGATGCACACAAATCACTGGCCGACCAGGCCACCAGAATGTGGGAATCCAGTGAATCGATTCCTCCTGTGGAAATGATGATCGCTTCGATCACAGGTGGTCCTCCTGGTGAGAGGGCCAGTGCCATCGCGGTGGATCAAAGGCGTCGGTGGAAGATAGGAATCGAAGTGTCGGCCGAACATTACCTGCATCGGTGTCCTGATTTGGCGGTCGATCCGCAGAGCCGGTTGAAGATTGTCATGGGAGAATTTGAGGCACGCGGCAGCAGCTCTCAGCTCTTGCCCGAATTCGTGCAGCGATTCCCTGACCTGGAAGAAACACTTCAAAAAGCGGTACCGTGAATTGTCGTCTGCAGTGGAGGATGAAGGTCTGAATCCGGATTGCTGAAGTGACAGGTCAAGGGCGTTATGTTCAGGATCATCCGGTGCCTGGCAGAGAAATCGTTCACCGTTAAATGAGTCTTCAAGAAGTCTTTATGCGCACCCTGTTTTCGCAGCCCGTTACATTCGCCATCATCTCCATCGCCATCGCGCATGTCGGTGCCTATGCGGACGAAATCAGCTTTTCGCGACAGATTCAGCCAATCCTGAGTCGGAATTGTTTTGCCTGCCACGGGCCGGATACAGAACATCGCCAGACTGACCTGCGACTGGACGTTGAAGAGTCCGCCATCGAGCACGCGATTGTGCGCGGTGCTGCCGACGAAAGCGCCTTGATCATGCGTATTCAGGCAAGTGACCCCGAAGTGCAGATGCCTCCGCCCGATTCCGGCAAGTCGCTGACCGCTGCAGAGATCGGACTCCTAAAAGCCTGGATTGATGCCGGGGCAAAATGGTCCGGTCACTGGGCTTTCGAAGCCATCACCAGGCCGACAGTGCCGGACTCAGGCGGGGACTGGCCTCGCAACGAGATCGATCGTTTTACTCATCGCTCGATGGCCAACGCTGATGTCTCACCTGCACCCGAAGCAGACCGCAGAATCCTGCTGCGGCGACTCTGTCTGGATGTGATCGGGTTGCCCCCCACACCGGAACAGCTGGAACGATTTCTATCGGACGATTCCGGAAGTGCCTACGAACAGGTCGTCGATGAGCTGCTCCTGTCAGATCATTATGGTGAACGAATGGCCGTTCCATGGCTGGACGGCGCACGCTACGCGGATACGAACGGCTTTCAGAATGACTTCTATCGCGTGCAGTGGCCATGGCGTGACTGGGTGATTCATGCGTTCAACGACAACATGCCATACGACCAGTTCCTGATTGAACAGATCGCAGGCGATCTCTTGCCGGATGCGACAGATGAGCAGCGCATTGCCACCGGATTCAATCGCAACAACCATTCAGTGACAGAAGGTGGCACCATCGAAGAGGAGTGGTTTGTTGAAAATGTGATTGACCGTGTCTCAACAACATCGACAGTGTTTCTGGGACTGACAATGGGCTGCGCCCGTTGTCACAATCACAAATATGATCCGATCACCCAAAAAGACTTCTATCGGTTTTACGCTTACTTTGGCAACGTGGATGAGCGAGGTGTGTATCAGGAAGCACGCGGCAATGTTGGTCCGCAGGTGTCACTGGCAACCGCAGAACAACTCGAAGGTCTGGAAGAATTTGACAGGCGTCTACGTGAGATACAAAAACGCGCTGAGGAAACTGGCGTTAATCTCCGCGCCGAACGCGATGCTGTCCGAAATGAGCGGAGCGCCTACGATCAATCCTCTGTTCCCAGAGTCATGGTGATGCAGGACCGGTCAGAAATGAAACCCTCATTTCTGCTGCGGCGAGGTCAGTATCATGCACCTGACAAATCTGAAGAACTTTGGCCTGGCGTGCCGGCTTTCCTTCCGGCGATGCCTGCCGATTTTCCGAGAAATCGACTCGGCCTGGCGCGCTGGATGGTCTCACCACAGAACCCGCTGGTGGCCCGCGTGATCGTCAATCGCCTGTGGGCAAAGTTGTTTGGTCGCGGGATTGTCGCCAGTGTCGACAATTTTGGAATTCAGAGTTCCCCGCCGTCCCATCCGGAACTGCTGGACTGGCTGGCAGCCGATTTGACAGAGAACGGCTGGAATCTGAAGCGGCTGCAAAAGCAAATGCTGATGAGCAGTACATACCGGCAATCTTCCGCACGACGCGTTTCGGACCCTGCCGACGAAGAAAACAAATATCTGGCGCGTGCCTTCAGGTTTCGGCTGCCGGCGGAAACGCTTCGCGACAACGCACTCGCGATCAGTGGTCTGTTGCGACATCGAATTGGGGGACCGTCGGCGAAACCATATCAGCCGGATGGGCTGTGGATGGAACTTGCCGGAGGCGCCAATGACGGTCCGTACAAAATGGACGGGGCCGCTGGTCTGTATCGAAAGAGTCTGTACACGTATCGCAAGCGGACAGTGTCACATCCGACTCTCAGCACATTTGATGCACCCAACTGGGAAACGTGCGTGATCGACCGACCTGCGACGAACACGCCCCTGCAGGCATTAGCCCTGCTGAACGACACCACGTATGTGGAAGCCGGGACTAAGCTGGCAGAACGCATGATGCAGGAAGTCGACGGAGGCGCGGAGCAGCGAATCGCCTGGGCATGGTTGCTGGCCACCTGCCGTGAACCCGATGAGAGTCGCACTCGTCGACTGACGCAGGCATTTCAACGTTATCGGAACCACTTCGAGTCTCATCCGGATTCCGCCGTGGCGTATTTGGCGAGCGGCGTTTCAGAACTGGAAGAGTCGTTGAATCCGGCCGAACTGGCAGCCTACTCACTCGTGGCTGCCACGTTGCTTAATCTGGACGAAGTGATTACGCGCGAATAGACCATCAGCATCCGTTGTTATTTCCGGCAGGCAAATGTCCATCACTCCCAATCGACGACTGTTCCTGAATCATAGTGGGCTCGGCCTTGGTTCTGCAGCCATGGCAGCCATGGCGATGGACGCTTCTCGGGCGCCAGCCAGTGCCATCACGCCCGTCGGCACCCATCATCCGGCCACCGCGAAGCGCGTGATCTATCTATTTCAGTCGGGTGCGCCGTCACAGCTGGAACTCTTCGATCATAAGCCCGGACTGCAGACGATTGCGAAGTCAGAACTGCCTGATTCAGTGCGGAAGGGGCAGCGTCTGACAGGCATGACGGCCAATCAGGCCAGCTTTCCGGTCGCTCCGTCGATGTTCCGATTTCGTCAGCATGGCGAGGCGGGAACTTGGCTCAGTGAACTCCTGCCACATACTGCAAAACTGGCCGACGATCTGTGTCTTGTGCGGTCAGTTCATACCGATGCCATCAATCACGATCCGGCCATTACGCTGATTCAAACCGGATCGCAGCTGCCTGGTCGCCCGAGCGTCGGGGCGTGGGTGGCATATGGTCTTGGCACGCTTAACTCCAATTTGCCGACCTTTGTCGTGATGACATCGCGAGGCAGCGGTCGTCCGGCCGGCCAGCCTCTGTACGACCGGTTGTGGGGCAGCGGGCCACTCCCGTCTCAACATCAGGGCGTCAAACTGCGAGCTGGCAAAGAACCCATCCTGTATCTTTCCAACCCGGCGGGCTGCACTTCAAATCTGCGCAGGGAAATGCTGGATGACATTCGCTCACTGAATCAGACGCGGTACGAAGAAACGCTGGATCCTGAAATCCGGTCTCGTATCGAACAGTATGAGCTGGCGTTTCGCATGCAGTCGGCCGTCCCGGAACTCACCGACTTGTCGGGCGAACCTAAACATGTGCTGGACAAATACGGTCCCGATGTGCACAAACCAGGGACATTCGCCCGGAATTGTCTGTTGGCGCGTCGACTGGCCGAACGCGACGTCCGTTTCATGCAGTTGTTCCACATCGGCTGGGACCAGCACAATGCGATCCCGGACCACCTGCCGAAGCAGTGCCGCGATACGGATCAGCCTTCGTGGGCCCTGGTCGACGATCTCCGGGAGCGAGGCTTGCTGGAGGACACAGTCGTGATCTGGGGCGGGGAATTCGGGCGGACGGTCTACTCACAGGGTAAGATCACGAAGAATGATTATGGTCGCGATCATCATCCGCGCTGTTTTTCGGTGTGGATGGCCGGTGGTGGAATCAAGCCTGGCATCACCTATGGACGGACAGACGATTACTGTTACAACGTGGTGGAGAATCCAGTCGCGATCAACGACCTCAACGCCACGCTCCTGCACGTCCTGGGACTCGACCACGAACGTTTGAGTGTGCCCTTCCAGGGCCTTGATATGAGACTGACAGGGGTCGAACACCACAGCCCTGTCTTCGATATTCTGGCCTGACGACAATCGGTAAGTATGACAGAATCACCAGGCTTGCGCCTTGATCAGTTCCTCAAGTTCCATGGCATCGTTGGTTCCGGCGGCCAGGCAAAGTTGTTGATTCAGGAGGGAGAAGTCCTGGTCAACGGCGAGCAGGAAACCCGGCGCCGACGAAAGTTGTCGGTTGGAGACATCGTTCATGTTGATGGACACGACCACTGCGTTGTCCAGGTTTAATCTTCAGACGACTGATGTTCCAGCAATGTCGCGTTTCGCAGATCAGCAACGGTCGAATTCTCGATGGAATTCTTCCATGCGATGATCTGGATTTCTTTCCCGAGGCCACAAGGCTGGACAAAGCGGCGAAGACATTCGCTCTTATGGATGCGGAAGAACCTGACTTGACTGCGTCCTTTCGGCTGCCGTAGCCGGTGCAAATCGATCTCCTGCTGAGCCGGGTTTCGCCAGGTGACCGGAATCACGTGGAGGCGCTATTTACCTGGTCCGGGCGACAATGGTTGTTTTTGAGCCGCCGGGAATCAGCCCGGGCGGGTCTTTGCCGCAGCTCAGCCGTTGGAAGCCGGACTGGTTGCGTTCATGCCTGTCTCAACGCCGGCACGATGTCGGTCCGTGCCGCATGGATTGCAGGTACGATTCCGGCGAGTGTCCCTGCAATGGTGGACACGATCAGGCCGGTGAGTGCCAGTCGCAACGACGGTGTGAACGCAATCGTCACAGCTTCGGCTCCGACTGACAGGCTGCTCACCTTCAGCATCAGCATGGCTGCTGACACGCCAATGATACCACCGGCGACACTGAGCAGAATGCTTTCCGTCATGACCAGCCGGAAGACGCGTGGACCGGAAAAGCCGATGGTGTGCAGAACGGCGTGTTCTTTGATGCGATCCTGTACTGCCATGACTGTTGTGGTGCCGACAAGTGCGAGCACGAGGCCAACGCAGGCATAGCCGAGATAATGGGCCATGCCGATGAGCTGTGTCAGGTCGCCAAGACTTTTGGCCTGGAACACGCCTTTGGGCCGAGTGTCAGTTTCGACCGGACCACCTCGAAACTGTTCGTCGATCTCTTTGCATTTGGCGACAGGATCAACGCCCTCGTTCAACAGGATCTCCATTTGCGTCACCGTGCCAACGAGGTTCATGCCTTTACTGCGTTGCAGGAACTCAAGGTGTGAATAGATGTAATTCTCCTCGGCGGGATCGTCGCTCTCGTAGATGCCTGCGACGTTGACGCTCAAATTCCCGATCGAGAATTTGTCGCCAACGTGGATTCCCCGACGACTGGCGACGGACCGACCAACGACCGCGGCATCCTGATGTTGCTCAAACTCGGACCAGCTGCCGGTCGTTAATTCAAAGTCACGGGCATTGCGAAGTTTCTGCGGCGGCACGCCGTAGAACACAACGACATCGAGGCTGGCTCGGCAGTTGTTCGTGAAGACCTGCACCGGGACGACTTCCTTCACGCCGTCGAGTCGAGCGATCTGCTGATCATAGTCCTGCGGCAAATGACTGGTGGCCGGACAGAATTTGTTGGCTTGAAAAACGACCAGCGAACCTTTCGCTTCCTGCCGTCGCTGCAGGTCGTCCATGCCATCCTGGACCGCGCCGACGAAACAAAACACGAACAGGGCCACTGCCGAACCGCTCACCGTCAGGATGGTGCGTGATCGGTGCCGCCACAGCGTTTTGAAAATGTAGGGGACGAATTTGAACATGGCTCGTAACAGCAGGTCTATCCGGCTATTTCCTGTGCTTCGGAAATGACATTGGGCACAAAGGCGACACCACCCGTCTGGACCAGCTTTCCGTAGTCGAGTCGGAATTGTTTGTCAGCGATCCCGGCGGCAGCGGCGTCGTGTGTGACCATCAACAGCGTGACGTTCAGTTGTTCTTTCAGTCGCCTGAGCAGATTGAGTATCTGATCTGACGTGTCGGGGTCGAGGTCGCCGGTCGGTTCGTCGGCCACCACGACTTTTGGATGGGCGACGATGGCTCGCGCAATCCCCACACGTTGTTCCTGACCTCCGGACATCTGCCGTGGATAGTGATCGGCCCGGTCGAGCAGATTGACGGCTTTCATCGCGATCTCGACTCGTTTGCGCCGTTCGCTGCGCGACATGGGCAGCAGCAACAGCGGCAGTTCAATGTTCTCGTAAGCTGTGAGGACTGGCACGAGGTTGTGCGTTTGAAAGATGTAACCCAGGTTCGCCGCTCTCCAGTTTGCCAGTCTGGTGCGGGACAGCCGCGTGATATCATTCCCGTCAATGGTGATGCTGCCGCTGTCCGGCCGGTCGATACTGGCGATCAGATTCAGCAGTGTGGACTTGCCGGTGCCACTGGCTCCCATCAGCGAAATGAATTCGCCCTCTTCAATGTTTAGCGAAACATCGTCGAGCGGCGTGATGGTCTCGTCTCCCTTGTGATATCGCCTCGTGACGTTCCTGATCTCGATGAGAGCCATTAGCGGTGGTCTCCTGCTGGCAACCGGTTCATCCTGGGTGATTTGTCGTGCGCACCGATGTCGACCGTGGTTCCGAGCTGTGGGTCTTCACTCGTGATTTGGATGCGGTCACCGTCCTGCAGGCCGTCGGTTCCGCTGGAAATGATTCTGCTGGAGATCATCAGCCCGCTGGTGACGTCGACGAGGCCGTCGGCACCGATGGCACCCGTCTGAATTGTCGTCCTGCGTGCAATACCCTCCGACTGATCGGCCAGCCAGACATACGTGCCGCCATCGTCCTGATGGACGAGTTGTCGCAGCACGTAAAGTTTCATTTCCATGGTTGGCTCGGAGGATCGTGCGGGACGTTTGGGGGCGAGAAAGGTCACATCGACCAGCATTTCCGGCCTGAAGACCTCTGGGGGGTCGGGAATAGCTACTTTGACCTGCAGTGTGTTCTTCTGAATGTCCGCTTCTGAACTGACGAACAGGACTTCACCGGTCATGGCCGATGACAATGCCGGATTATCGATTGCCACGGGCTGCCCGAGGCTGACCTGCGGGATGTCTTCAAAGCGAACATCGACGCGGACCTGTAACATTTCGGGGCGGTACATCGTGACCACGGTGCTGCCGTCATGTTCGGTCATCTGCGTCATGCCGCTGCCGATCCGTGCACCGGGGTGGGCAAAGAGTCGGAAGACTCGGCCGTCCACCGGAGCAATGATGGTCATTCGCCGGAGTTGCAGCCTGGCTTGGGCCACGGCGACACGAGCCTGTTCGACACGGGCCTTCGCTCCTTTGATCTTCGCCTGAGCTTTGTCCTTCTCTTTGGTTTCGTCGGCCAGGAGTTCAAGTTGTGTCTTCAGGGCATTCCGACGCTGCACCAGAGCCGCCCGTTCCTTCTCCAGGGAGTCGACTCGATCACGCAGTTCCTCGACAAGAGCCAGTGCGGAATCCACTTTACTTCCGGCAAAGTCGATCTCAACCCCGGCGACAACTCCCCGTGCAGAGAATTTGCCTTCGTAGTCCTTCTTCATCGCCTCGTAGTCGGCTTCGGCGCGGCGAGCTGCAAACGGCAGGTTCTTCAACGCTGTTTCATTTTTTGCCAGCGCTGCTTCTGACCCACCAAGCGCTGCTTCGAGATGAACAGGTTGCCTGAACCGTGTTTCAGCCGCAGTGGAAGCAGCGTCGGCTTCGTCGAGTTCCGCCTCGCGAAGCGTCAGGTCGGCCAGCGCCCGGTCGAGAACCAGTGCCGCGTCATCCTTGACCAGCTCAGCGATTGGATCGCCGGCGGTGACCAGTTGATCTTCAACAACCAGCAGTTTCTCGACAACACCCGGTGCAAGCGCTGCAACTCGCACCGGCGTTGGTCGAGGTTCAATCCAGCCTGCCGCCCTGAACAACGGCGTACCTTCCTGCCGAACTTCGGAAGTCGTTGAGAAGACTGGTACGACGGTGACCGGTGTGGGCGGAAAGACGACGTCGCGCGATGCCCACGCCACCAGCGACAGGAAGCCGAGAATCAGAATCAACGGCAACACGTACCGAGTCAGTATATGCCGCCGGGTTTTGATGCTCGGCCGACCGGTATCGCCCCGGTCGATCGCCAGTTCTCGCAGATCAACTTCGTTGCTCATAACATCACTTCTTCTTTACGAACACGCCGCTGGCGAGGACCGTCAGGTTACCGGCGTCGTCACGCACAGCTTTGCCCTGGACGACGACTGTGGAAAGTTCCTGGACATCCAGCAGCCCTTTGGCGTCGGCCTTCACCAGGTCACCGTTCTCATCGAGAACCTTGACCAGTGCCGTAGCGTTTGGGAGTTTGGGGGTCTCGCAACAGTAGTCCCATGGCTTAGGGCAGGAGTCGCCGGGGATGTCACTGCATGCTTTGAGCGATTCATCGACAATTGAAAACGCCGCACGTCCATCAATCCACGGGTTCTCGCTGCCACCGATGCGGCCGACGATCACCACGTCATCGCCATCCGATGCGTCTTCACGGACTTTGATCACGTCGCCAGCCCCTTCCGGCTCCGCATCAAGAATGAACTTCGAACCATCCACAGCAGCGACCCCTGGGGTCTCCGATTGCATCGACGATCCCGCCGGTGTTGTTTCCTGCGAACATCCAGTCAATAAACCGGCCAGTGCAAGACCGGCAATCGTCGCAACATACTTCTTCATTTCCATCTCCTTTGTTGATCCGGTCCCATCAGGCAACTGGCGTTGATGTCCCATTTAAACGGCTTTCAACCCATCCACGATGGGCATTCGTAATGCTCGGATCGCCGGGGGAATGGCCCCAAAGAATCCGAGCGACAAACCCACTCCGCAGCCGATCAACACAGCCATGCTGTCAATTCGAAGCGAGAATGCTCCCATTGTGAATCGCACTGCAGCTCCATTCACAAAGACCAGAGCGATCAACGCCGCCAGCAGACTGGCTGCTGCCGCCATCAACAGCCCTTCCTGAATCAGACTGACCAGGATGGATCGTCGCACGAAGCCAATCGTCTGTAATGTCGAAAGCTCGGGGATCCTCCCCACGACCGAACCATACATTGTGTTCAGACCGGCGAAGACACCCGCTCCTGACACGAGCAGGACGACCAGCCATGCCAGCCAGCGCACCGGACCATAGTCTTTCTGCAGCGATGCGTAGTAGTCGATTTCCTGCATCGCCTGAAGTTCAAGGTCGAGCCGCTCTTTGCAGAAAAGATCGAGGTCAGTGAAGTCGCCAGCGGGAGCCATCGTCACGGCGACAATACTGAGGTCCTGGCGTTTCATCGCCTGTTGCAAATCATCAAGTCGGCACCACGCTTCAGATTCAAACGCAGCACCGCCGGCCGAGAACACACCGCTGATTTGCCATTTTCGACCCTCAAAATTGATCGACTGACCGATCCGTGTCTCCTGTTCTGCGGCCCCGAGTTTCGAGGCAGCCATCCTGCCAAGCATCACTTCGCCGGTGCCGGGCCAGTTGCCGTCCTCAATCTCAACCTGACGACGAACTAATAATGCCGGCCGTGTCACACCTCGGACGAGTCCCATCGACGGTTCACGGTCGCCGACGCCGACCTGCGTTCCCAAATACAACTCAGGCGACACGTATTTCTGCCCAAACCGTTCCTGAATTCCCGCGACACTGGCAGGAACAAGATCGCTTGTCCGCATGGGGATCGAAGAATATTCAAGGTTCTCGCCCATGCCGAGCGAAAACACGACCGCCGTTTGTGGATCACCACTGACCGCCAGCGACCGTTCCAGTCCACGAATAAACCCGACGACAACAAAGACCAGTACGATCACCAGTGTCAGCCCCGCCGATGTCAACATTGTACGCAATGGCCGACGGAACAGATTTCGAATTGCGTACTCCCATGGGAGCAGGCGAAAGAACATGATGCTTGATGCTTCTTTGTTGAGCCAGATGAGCGTCCACGTCAGTGCACGACCAGTCGCAGCGCTGAATAAAAACGGAAGGGGCCTGAGAGTTTACGGGCGACCTGATTCCAGATCGTCCGAATCAGACTCGCAGCGCCAAACCTTACGATGCTTCGCCAAAGCCAGGAGTTGATGTCCCGCCAGCGATGCCATTGCCTCCACAGTGCCAAGCCATTCAGACTGACGCGGGCAAAGCCAGTGGTGCGCAACCCGGAGCTTCAGCGCTGTCAACACACTAGCAGAGGAATGACATGTTCAGAGTGCGCACGAAGCGGCCCTGATTACCTTTGCCGACCGGATGTGAGTACCCGAAACTGCCCGTGCGGTATCGCGTGAACAATGACACATTCGCGCTGTCGTTTCCTGCCCGGGGCAGCAGGAAGGACAGTTCAGTACTGTCCAGCTCGGATGGCCGATTCAGCACGGCACCACCACATACACCCTGACAAATCAGCGTGCCCGGTTCGGGTTCAGGCTGGCGATTGTCCTGACTGCGCGAAGATTCCTTGCCACAGCAGGATTCTTCAGCACCCAGCTCACAGCACGATCGCGTACCGAGCTCTCGTTGACTGCTGCTGTCGTCATAGCAGCATCGGCAAACGTCCGCACTGCATGACAAAGGACAGGCGACGATCTCAGCGATCAGCAAGAGTGCAACAGTACGGGCGAACATTAGGAAATCCTCAATTCACCCCATCATACGTCCATACGGACTCCCGGGCAATCGGAACTTCCTTCAGGGCAGCGGCCCGGTCGCCTGGATCCGCTCGGCCAGACTGTCGGTCAGGAGCCGGCCTTCAATGATGCTGGACGCGGTCCGAAGCTCACGCAGGGAGTCCAGATATGAAAGACTGACCTGCAAAAACGTCTGCTGGGCCGTCAGAAGTGTGAGGTATTTCACCTGTCCTGTTTCATAGCCTTCAGTGACGAGTGTCAGAGATCGTTGAGCTCGTGGAACCATCCTCGTGCCGTACCGATCCGTCTGTTGACGGGCATTTGCATACCTCCGATAGACCACCGCCAGTCTGTCCTGCAATTCGAGTTCGATACGTTTGAAATCATGACACGCAGCGACCCATGCGGCTTCCGCACTGCGAATGTTGCCCTGATTTCTGTTGAAAATCGGCAGCGGAATCCCGACCTGGACATTGGTGACGTTTTCGTCCGTGACGTTGTGATGGCGATGGCTGACCCATACATCGACGTTCGGAATGGGGTCTTTTCCTGCTCGCTGAATAACGATTCTCGCTCGATCGACCCGCGTTCGAGCTGCGTTCAATGTGGGGTTGCTGCCGAGCACGGAGGCACAGCATGTGTCCCAGTCGAAGCTTGCCAAATCCTCATCCAGCTGCCCGTCCAACGGCACTGGCTGCATCGACGGGACGCCCACGACCGCTGCCAGCCGCCGCCAGGATTCGGTATGTTGATTCTCAGAGTTGTCGAGAAGGATGTGTGACTCGTCTGCTTTGATCTCAGCCTGTAACAGATCGTTCTCTGTTCCCTGTCGAACTTCGATCAGTTTCTCGGTGGCCCTGACCAGCTTATCACCGATGCTTACGAGTTTGCCGGTCAACTGCACTCGCCGCTGGGCCACGAGCGCCTCATAGAATCGGACACGCACATCGGTCAGCACCCGCTGTTCCTGAGCATGAAACTTATAGTGAGCTTCGTCGATTTCTTTTCCCGCAATGGCCCGGTCCAGATTCAGCTTTCCACCGGTTATAAACTGCTGGCTGACGAATCCTCCCTGTTGCCCGGAAGTGCCACGCAGCCCCATCTCGACTCCGTGATATCCGACAACAGGATTTGGATACAGACCTGCCTGAATTCGCTTGCCGCGAGCAACATGCAGCCGAGCTGCAGCAGTCCCCAGAGTCGGATTGTGGCGAACAGCGATTCCCTCCAGATCGGCGAGGGTGAGCGCATCACCATGCGGCAATGTGTGCTCCGGAACCTGCAACGAGTCGGCAGGATCGGATGCAATCTGAATTTCCGAAGCGCGCGGGCCATCCTGCCCGACAACCATCATGGGTGTCATCAACAGCAGAGCCAGAGGAAGTCCACTTCGCAGCACGATACGCCATCCTTGCCGTGCACCTGATCAGCGTCGTCCCCAGGGGCAATTGTCGCACCAAAGCGGATGACCACTTCAGCTGTATCGGCTTCACCGAACAGCGGGAACGCACGCGACCACGAGTATCGATCTGACCGTCGGAATCGTCATACACTCCCTGACCAGCACAGGTCGCGACCGCACCGCAGGCAGCTGGATCATGTTGGTAAACCGGCAGTTTCTGCCCAGGGTTTCGGGATGTGGCAAACCGGTTTTTCGGCAGTGCCAATCGTGGGCAGCAAATGTTCCCTGTCGGAACCGATGTTGGCAGCATCGGGAACGTTGTCCACGCTGGCAACGTCGACAGTGAGATTCGAGTCGGTCCCTGTTTCCGCCTTTTTTCGGAATGCACGGCAGCGGTGCGACAAATTTGCACAACCACGTTGTCCGGGGAGGGCCCTGCATTGGGCCACCTCGCGAGTGTTTGTCCCGCCAATTCCGGAGATTGCAGCCCCGGACCGCAGTCACGCCAGCAACTCGTTGACGACTCGTGCGCCGGTGACTTCGGGGTCGGTCAGCCGCTCAGGTCGGCCACTGTGAGTGTAACTTAATCGGGTGTGGTCCAGACCCAGTTGGTGCAGGATTGTGGCATGCAGGTCGGGCACACTGACACGGTTCTCAACGGCCTTGTAGCCGAACTCGTCGGTGGCACCGTGAATATGGCCGGCACGGAATCCGCCTCCTGCCATCAGCAGGCTAAACGCGTGCCGGTTGTGGTCACGCCCGTCGGAGCCCTCAGTAATCGGCAACCGACCGAACTCACCGGTCCACATGACGATCACGTCATCCAGCAAACCACGCTGTTTCAGATCCTGGATCAACGCGGCACTGGGCTGATCCACGTGGCCGCAAATTGTCCGGAGCCCGCTGTTCAGGTTTCCATGATTGTCCCACGGCTGGAAACTCGGACTGAGCGGCGGGAAAACCTGTACAAAACGCACACCGGACTCCACAAGTCGACGTGCCATCAGGCACCGAGCCCCGTAACCGGCCGTCACGGGATTGTCGAGACCATACCGCCGGCGCGTCGCATCCGTCTCGCGAGACAAATCAAGAACCTCGGTCGCCGACAACTGCATTCGTGCCGCGAGTTCGAAGTTCTGCACCCGGGCATCCAGTTCTGACTCACGAGGATGATGCTGCAGATGCAGCGCGTTGAGTTTCGCCAGAAAGGCCTGCGATCGTGACTGAGCTTCCGCGGGCAGGGACCGTGACGGCCGCAGGTGAAGCACGGGCGTTCCGGTCGCACTGAATTCAGTCCCCTGGTAGATCGCCGGCAACCAGCCGCTTGACCAGACCATCTTCCCGGAGGTGTTGTACCCGGATGGATCGCGCAGCACGATGTACCCGGGCAGGTTCTGGTTTTCGGTTCCCAGTGCGTAGCCGATCCATGACCCCATGGCGGGCCGCCCCCAGAACGTCTTACCGGTCTGAAACATATTGATGGCGAATGGATGGTTGTTGTTCTCCGTGAACATCGAACGGACCAGACACAGGTCATCGGCGACAGATGACAGGTGTGGAATCAGTTCCGAGAATTCCATCCCGCATTGTCCGTGGCGCGCGAACCTGAACGCGGTGCCCATCAACACGTTTTTATTGCCGAGTTGAAATGTCTCGACCTGTCCCGGATGCGCTGCGCCGTTGTGTCTCGACAGTTCCGGCTTGTCGTCGAACAGATCCATCTGTGAAGGACCACCGTTCTGAAAGAGCTGGATGACCGCTTTGGCCCTGCCAGGAAAATGCCCGCCTCGAGGAGCGAGAGAACTTTCACCTCGCCGCGTGGCGGCAGCCGATTCTTTTGCCAGCAGCCCGGCATCATGCATGATACCGGCCAGCGCCAAACTGCCGAATCCGCTCCCCATGGATCTCAGGATGTCGCGCCGTGAAAAATACATGGCTCGTTTCACTCTACGTAAAGGAATTCGTTGGTTGAAAGCAACATGTGGCAAAGGTCGGCAAGAGCCAGATGCCCTGTCTGATCCTCCGGTTCATTTGCCGAGGCCCATAGACGTTGCTGCTCGCTGATGAATGTGAGACTGTGCTGCACTTCGGCATCACTGGGGTGTCGAGCGAAAGCAAGCTGAAACGCCAGATCGACCTGTTTCGTCACATCGACTCCGGATGCGTCGGCGATTCTCGTTGCCATGAGTTCCGACTGCTCGAACAGGAACTCGCTGTTGAGTTGGGCGAGCGACTGCAATACGGTGGCCGAACTCATCCGCTGTGTACAGTTGACCGGCATGATCGGAGCATCAAAGACTTCCAGAAACTTGAGCGGATAGACTCGTCGCGCAAACAGGTAAAGGCTGCGTCGCTGAGCACTTGTCGGAGTCGGTTTAGCTTTGGCTTCGGACAGACCGTCAGCTGGTGTGGTGATTTCCACGGGCGGCCCTCCGGCCGTTTTGTCGAGTGCACCGGAGACAGCCAGGACAGCGTCGCGGACGAGCTCCGACTCCAGGCGTCGCAGATTCATGCGCCACAACAGGTGATTGTCGGGATCCATTCGTTCGCCCCGCGATTCCTCATCGTGCGGATCTGTTGTGAAATGTGGCCGTCGGGAACTCTGGCGATAAGCCTGCGACAGCATGATCTGCCGGTGCAGGCGCTTCACGCTCCAGCCGTTTTCGACCAGATCCACTGCAAGCCAGTCGAGGAGTTCGGGATGGGTGGGCTGACTGCCCGATCGCCCAAAGTTCCCCAGGGTCTCGACGATTCCTCGCCCGAAATGGTGGTGCCATACGCGATTCACGAGGACGCGACTGGTCAACGGATGATCGGGACGCGTGAGCCAGCGAGCCAGGGCAAGTCGCCGCCCGCTCGTTTCGCCCCGCGCACCTTCCGTGCTCACCGCTTTCACTTCGCCGGGAGGCTGAAGAACCTCCGGAAAACCTGCCTGCACGAGTACGCCGGGAGCATTCACATTGCCGCGTCTTAACAGCCGCGACACCGGGGCTGCACCAACATCCCACAAAGCCTGAATCCTCCCCCAGGATCGCTTTTTCGCCTGCAGCGCACTCACCTGGCTCTTCAGATCTGTGATGCGTGCCTCATCGTTTTCCTCTTCGGCAGCTTTCAGCAGCGGTTTAAGTTCGGCAACCTGTTCGTCGATTCCGGCGTTGTGCCGGTCGATCGCAGTTCGTTCGGCCGGCGCGACATCGGCCAGGAAACGTTCCTGAGGTTTCTTCCAGTTGTGTACGTTCAAGGCCGGTTCGAAACACGCCATCAGACGATAGTAGTCCCGCTGCGGCAGCGGATCGTACTTGTGGTTGTGACAGCGGCAACATTCCATCGTCAGGCCGAGCACCGACGTGGAGAACATTTCCATCGCTCCGAAAAGCACCTCGTAGCGCTTTGCGATGCCGTATTGTGGCTCGCTGGTATGGTCTTCGATGCTGCGCAGATATCCGGTCGCTGCCAGGTGCATCCGCGTGCCGGAAGTGAATGACTCGGTCTGTCGCCAATCCACCAGCTCGTCCCCCGCAAGTTGCTCCGTGAGGAAGCGATCCCAGGGTTTATCTTCGTTGAAAGCCCGAATCACATAATCGCGATAGCGCCAGATACCTTCGTTGGGGTAGATCGTGGCGAGGTCGCCATCGAACAGCCGGTTGTCGACATAACCGGCTGCGTCGAGCCAGTGTCGGCCCCAGCGTTCGCCATAGTGTGGTGAATGCAATAATTCGTCGATGAGATGCGCGTAAGCATCCGGGCGACTGTCTTGTAAAAACGCCTTCACCGCTGCCGGTTCCGGAGGCAGGCCAGTCAAATCGTAGTACGCACGGCGCATGAGCGTGGAACGATTTGCCCG
>JBDOMX010000935.1:0-4711 GCA_039831615.1 Planctomycetaceae bacterium | reverse complement strand
GATTTCTTCAATCATTGCACCCGGCAGCAACACCGACATCAGCTGGTCTTCTCCGGGACCGGCAATCGAAACCGTCCTGGAGAAATTCGACGCTCAGCACGTCGATTTTCGCATTCTGCTGTCTCACAGTCGGCCCGACGAGTCGCGTCAGCTCGCCGAAAGCTACCCACAGTTTGATGTCATTGTTGTTGCTCAGGGATTCAGCGATCCTGATGCAACCGTCGAACCGGAATCCATCGGGAACACGATGCTGTTGCAGGTTGGCCACAAGGGAAAATATGTTGGTATCCTGGGACTCTACTCGGCCGACGAAGGAACACCTGCGCGTTTTCAACTTCTGCCGCTGGAGCGGAGTGAGTTCGACGATTCGCAACGGATGATTGATCATATGCGCAGCTATCAGCAACGACTGCGTGACGAAGAAATTGTGGTGGCGGATGGCGTCATCGGGCATCCTGCCGGGGCGTCTTTTGTCGGCGTCGAAACCTGTCGTGAATGCCACGAAGCATCGTATGATGTATGGGCCAGCAGTCCGCACGCTCATGCGTTCGAGAGCCTCGATCCCGCCAATCAGCGAGAAGGGTACGAACGACTGAATGGAATCCCGCGAACGTTCGATCCGGAATGCCTCAGCTGTCACGTCACGGGCTGGAACCCGCAGGAATATATTCGTTACCGGACTGGTTTCCTGAATCAGGAGTTTGCTGAGCTGACGAATGAAGATTTGTCGCTGCATACGCGTCTGGCGGGGAACCAGTGCGAAAACTGCCATGGCCCCGCCAGCAGGCACGTGGAATTGATCGAAGCCGGCAATATCGAACTTGCAAAGAAGGAAGTCGCTGTGACACTCAAACAGGCAAAATCCATTTGCTATCGCTGTCACGATACTGACAACAGTCCGAATTTCGACTTTGACACGTACTGGCCGCAGGTGGAGCACTACGAGTCAGAATAGGACATGGACTGGACGGACACTTCAGGGCGCGACAAATTGTCATCACTGGCAGGATTCACTCGAATGTTGACATACGGGTGACCAACCTTACAGGACCAACCGATGCATTCGAAGTTCGCTTCCCTGTTCGCAGTACTCCCGTACCTGATGGTGGTTCAGATCCACGCAGCAGATGCTGCGCCCCTGCCGTTCGCTCACGCTCACAATGACTATCTGCACCAGCGCCCGTTACTGGATGCTCTGGACAATGGATTCTGCAGCGTGGAAGCCGATGTTTTTCTGGTCGATGGCAAACTGCTGGTCGCCCACACAGCACACGAACTCTCCGATGATCGAACGCTTCAGGGACTGTACCTGGACCCGTTGCGCAGACGTATCAAACGCAATGGCGGCCGCGTGCACAGGGACGGTCCAACATTTACACTGCTGATTGATATTAAGAACAGGGGAGTTGAAACCTGGCAGGAACTCAATCGAGTGCTTGCAGATTATTCCGAAATGGTTTCTCGCGTTGAAGACGGTGAATTCCATGAAGCTGCCATCACTGCAGTCGTTAGCGGTGATCGTGCCTTCGACGTGATTGCAGCAACGTCACCACGATTCGCAGGAATTGATGGGCGAGTGTCCGACATTGGCAGTGACCGTCCGACGCATTTGATGCCACTCATCAGCGACAACTGGCGTCTTCACTTCCGCTGGCAGGGCGATGGTCAGTTTCCGCAGCAGGAGCGAAATAAACTGCACCGACTGGTCCGACAGGCGCACGAGGAAAATCGCCGAGTCCGCTTCTGGGCAACTCCGGATACCGCAGCTGTCTGGCATGAGCTCAAGGAAGCCGGTGCCGACCTGATCAATACTGACAACCTGCCGGGGCTGAGCAGTTTCCTGCGATCAAGTGCTCAATAGAGCAGTTTGAGATCGGCAGGGACTGTAAGTGAGTCAACAGCTGGCAGCGTGCTCAGGTAATGAGATCGTCCAGAACATATCCGCCGATATCCGTCAGTTGACGCAGGCGGCCGGCGTGCCGGTAACGAAGTTCGTCGTCGTCCAGCCCCATCAGGTTGAGGATCGTGGCATGGACATCTCGAATCGGGATGCTCTCCTCATTGACCGAACGTAGTCCGAATTCGTCGGTTTCACCCGCAGTGGCACCACCCTTGATATTGCCTCCGGCCATCCACATCACAAGGTTCCAGGAATTGTGCTCGCGCCCCGGTTTCTTTCCCATCGTTCCGTTCTTGAATGGGGTGCGGCCCATTTCCGAGGCCCAGACAACCAGCGTTTCTTCCAGCAGACCACGCTCTTCCAGGTCGGCCAGCAGGGCGGCAACCGGCCGGTCGACTTCACGGGAATGTCGAACCATGCCGCCCTGGACGTCACCGTGGTCGTCCCAACTGTGCTTGCCGATTTGTACGCCATGAACGAGCAGGGAGTATCGCACTCCACTTTCCACCAGACGTCGCGCAAGCAGACACTGGCGTCCGAACCCAGCCGTCACCGGATCATCAATCCCGTAAAGCTGCTGTGTTGCCGCAGTCTCTCCCGATAGATCGACAAGTTGAGGAGCTTCGGACTGCATGCGGAACGCGAGTTCGTAAGCGTTGATCCGAGCAGCGAGTTCCGTATCGCCCACGCGACGGGAAAGATGCTGATTGTTGAGCTGTGCCAGGATGTCGAATTCACGTCGCTGCTGCTGCAACGATATTCCCTCAGCACGATCGAGATTCAGGATGGGGGTCCCTTTGGACCGCAAAAGTGTTCCCTGGTAGCTGGCCGGGAGATATCCGTTCGCCCAAACAGCAGCTCCGTTCACGGGCGCACCACGTGGATCCTGGATCACCACGTACGCGGGCATGTTGCGATTTTCCGATCCAAGCCCATAGCTGACCCAGGACCCGACAGACGGACTTCCGGGAAACTGACTTCCGGTTGTCACGTGCAGAGTCGATGGACCGTGGTTCTGGTTATCGGTCTTGATCCCTCGAACCATGGCCAGCTTATCAGCATGTCCGGACAGGTGTGGAAACAGTTCAGAGAACCAGTGACCTGACTCACCGTGTTGCTGAAACTTGAACGGGCTGCCGATGGTGACGTGAGGAAACGAAAGTCGCCCCTGCAGCTCACCGGAAATACTTGGAATGCGTGGAAGCAGCTGGCCATGGTGCTGATTGAGCGCCGGCTTATATTCAAACGAGTCCATCTGACTGACACCTCCCTGCATGAACAGGAAAATGCAGTGTTTCGCTTTGCGCGGCAGATGCGGCGTCTGCCCGTTGAGTCGATCGACTGCTGCCGCGTCGGCGCGCGACGTCCCTGCCAGCAAGTCACTGAGTGCCAGGGCACCAATGCCGTTGAACGTGGAATTGAGAAAATGCTGTCGAGTGACGGGAGGTGGCATTCGGTCGCCTCTCTGATACGAATTAATCCACGAAAACGAACTCGTTGCTGTTGAGGAGCACCCGACAAACCGATTCCAGTCCGGAATTCGTCGACGTGAGCAATTCCGCCAGACTGGTTTGCTCATCGTCGGTGGGCAACCGACTCAGCGCAATTTGAAAAGCCAGTTTGAGCTGCGTGGTGACATTCACGTCGGATCCGGCTCCCTTTTGGATGCGACTGGCAAAGTGCTTCGCCTCGTCGTTCACCAGGCGACCATTATACATGGCAAGGGCCTGTAACGGCGTCACGGAATGCCGCCGCCGCGGTCTTGATTCATCGCAGACGAGAGCATCGAATGCCTGCATGAACGGCATTGTCAGTGTCCGCTGCTGATAGACATAGATACTCCGTTTTCGTCCTTCCGGACCGTACTGCGTGTCCCACTTGTTTTCTGAGTATTTTACCCGTTGTTCAATATCATCGGGCAGCGGGGGAAAAATCGGCAGACCGTGCCTTTCCGGATTCAGTCGGCCACTCACAGATAATACGGCATCACGAATTGTCTCAGCGTCGAGACGCTGTCTTCGAAATCGCCACAAGAGCGCATTGTCCGGATCCACCAGTTCGGCATCCGGGTCGCTGCGCATCGAGGTCTGACGATACGTCGCGGATGTCACAATCAGACGGTGGACAGCTTTGATGCTCCACTTCTCTTTGACGAACTGCAGGGCCAGCCAGTCGAGTAAGTCCGGATGAGACGGTCCGCCACTGAGTTCTCCAAAGTCACTGGGCGTGACGACAATGCCGCGTCCAAAGTGCCAGTGCCACAGCCGATTCACCATCACTTTGGCAGTCAACGGGTTGTCAGGGCTCGCGATCCATTCGGCCAGAGCCATCCTCCGACTACGCGTGGGCCAGCGTTTGAATGGATCCAGACGAATTTTGGCGGGTTCTTCATGTCCAGTGATACAGCTCAGGAAGCCTGGCTCGACAATGTCACCAGGGTTGTCATATTCGCCACGAATCATCACTCGTGAGGTGGGCACTCCCGGCTCAAACGGCGGACCGTAAGAATGCCTCAACGACATGGCGACCGGATTCAGCCGCTTGATGTTTTGTTTCTGCATGCGTTCGCGGTCAGGCAGCCACGCGAGTCGTTTTCGCTCCTCCTCAGACACAGTTTCGTAGTCCGATTCAGCAAGCGCTTCTTCGAGGTCTCCGCTCACGGTCGCCGCTGGATTCACGAAGGTGCTGATGAATTCGCGATCGGACCCGATCGTTAGTCCGTATCCTTCAGTGGACTGCTCAGCTGTATAGACCATGACAATTGATCCGCTTTGATCCCTGGTGAACGCCGAGCCGGACAGCTGTCCCACC
>JBDOMX010000874.1:0-4717 GCA_039831615.1 Planctomycetaceae bacterium | reverse complement strand
CGTTCTCTGCCACCGACTCCTGAGTCGGCATCGCCCATCCCCCCTCAATCGAACTGGTCACGCCGTTGTGATATTCGATCAGCATGCTCATAAAGTCGATCTGGCCGTCAGAGAATCGTGATTCCACAGCGCACACTCGCTTGAACCGTTCCTGTGCAAGCGCGTTACTCAACTCAATTTCGTGACACAGCAGAACCCACGCCGGGTGGACTCGGCCATATACGAATTTTTCACTGCGACGCCGCTTGCTGCGGAAACTCATGTGACGAAGTCTGCCCAGGCGGTCTCGTCGTGAGAAGACCTGAGCCATGCGGGATTCAAATCGCAGGCAATGCCCGCTCATGGCAATGATCGATCGAGACAGGTCAAGTATCTCGCCGGCGTCTGTCAGTGAAGTGGCCAGCGGTTTTTCCACATACACGGCTTTGCCGGCTTCTGCCAGGACTCTGAATGACTCGAGATGCGCGTCTTCAGGAGTCGCCATCGAAACAACATCGATGGACGGATCCGCTGCCAGTTCCTCGAGGGACGAATAGTTGATTCCCCCATACTGTCTGCACAGCATTTCGCCCCGTTCTCGCTCCAGCGTGTAGAGACCGGCGACGGATATCTGCGGCATCGCCGACCAGGTCTTGAGGTGACACTCACCGAAGGCGCCGCCGCCAACGACGGCCGCATTCAGAACAGGAATGCTGTTCATGATCAAATCTCCGCATAGACTTCGAGGACATTTCCTTCGGGATCCGCGAAGTACACGGTTCGATGACCTCGCGGCTGGTCGGCGGGAGGATCAAGGATCCGCACATCTTTCTCCAGCAGCACCTGATAACACTCATCGACCTCGGACGATGAGACCAGGAATGCGAGCTGCAGCCCGGGTGATTCCGGTCCACCGCTGCGTCCATCGTAGTCACGCGTGCGTTTGCGCAGAGCCAGCAGCACCGGTCCGACGCGCAGCGCCAGACTCTCATCGGTTTCGGAATCAACGGGAAAGGAAAACAGGTCGCGGTAAAATGTCTTCATGCGGTCAATGTCATCGCACAGAACAATGACATATCCGAGCTGTTGCACGGGTGTCAGCATGGATGGAGTTCTCCTGATTCTGTTGTCACTTCGTATGTGTTTCGCCCGCGGCCGATGGCAGCAGACGATGCTGCCTGACAGAGTCCGGATCGCCGGCAGCTGCGGATCAGGCGAACGATCGGACCACGCCCAATTGACTGCCAAACGGTTAAGGCCACGGATCCAGACATGCACCACTCGGTCGCGGACCGGTCGGTCTCCAGGAAAATGATTCGTACGATTCATACGACACAGCAAGCCAGGGCGTCTCCAGCCGCCTGTGTCCTTCATGTCGTGATGTGAGCGCTGCCTCAAGAATACCCGTCGTCAGCAGCGTCCGCTCGACGGGATACGCCGGCATTCCGGTGAGAAACATTTCTTCCACATTCAGCGATAGATAAGCAAAGTGGGCGAACGGACCTTCGACGACGTCGCCATGCCCCTGCGCGTAGAACTCTGTCGCCACCATCCCGTCAGCCGTGTGCGCCGCGTACGCCAGGTCGCGCACATAGCCTTCGAGCATCAGCGCCGCACCCCGAAACCCGTCTCGATACTCCACCAGGATCACGGCCGGATTGCTGCAGTGCTCTTCCATGCGGCCGTCCGGTTTGTTCTCGATCGCCGCGCAGGCTGCATCCGCCAGTTCCCGGGACCACAGCGCGTCGTCAGCAGCCTGCCATACCGCATCGCCTTCCAGACAGGTCACGGCGGCCACGCCGCTTTCTCCTCCTGCCCTTCGTTCCACCATGCACTGCAGGACTTCGAGTGTATGGAATCCGTAGATATCCAGTCCTGAGAAGCCGATCGCAACAGCTTCCCTCATCTCAGTCTCGCGATCGTGTTCCAGCCACGGATTTCTCCAGACAAGGGGCAGTGAGGATCCTGCCATGAACGGCACATCCAGTTCCGCAGCCCGCTCGACCATCCATTTTGCATCATGCCAGTTCCATGACAAATGTTTGTCACTGAAGATGGGGATGGCGCGGCCGCTCGTCGCGATCACTCCACAGATCTGTTCCATGAAGTATTTTCGAGGAAACAGCTGTTGTTCCTTTTCGTTCCATGCGTAGTCGCCATGTTCGCCAATCAACAGCACACCATCGACGGCCGCTTCGTCGCCGCCTTGTGTCAGAGCCTTGACGATACTCGGATAAATCGGCACATCGTGCTCCTGAGCGATCGCACGTCCCACATCGTTTTCGGTGAACTGATCAATGTACATCGAGACCAGGTCGACGCGGGGAGCAAACCGAACTTCGTCCGTGGGAAACCCTTTCAGGAACTTCGTGACCACGACGTCGGCATGTGACCCGGCGAAGTACTCGGTGATAATGGCTGCGATGCGTTTGCGATGCGTCATGATCAGTCAGCGTGCGGGTGGAGCTCGAAAGTCGTTTCTCAGAGTGCACAGCACAAGCACGGCCAGCGCCGCCCCCGCCGCAACAAGCACGAATGCATAAATCAGAAACACGGATCGCAGATCGGTGATGGCTCCCGTGTCGCGGTAGTGGCCAACGACGAGGTACGGCCAGGAACCCAGAACTCCGGAAGCCACGTTCAGAAGTCCCACCCCCGTCGAACGCGCTGCCGGATCGACGACTTCGAATGTGGTTGTCCACAGATTCGACAAATACAACCAGAATCCGACTCCACAAACGAACAGGGCATTCTGGATGACAACCGGATCATCGATCGTGGCGATGACATACACGGCAGGGGCTCCGATCAGCAGCCCCGCAATCTGCACCAGGAACCTGCCGGAGATCCAGCGGCGCGACAGAAAATCGGCCAGGATTCCGCCGGTCAGAATGCCGATCGCGGCCCCGAGTTGCGGATAGAGCGTCGCTTTCAGTCCGGACTCGCCAAGAGTCATGCCATAGTGCTCTTCGAAATGCTTCGGCAGAAAGTAGCTCAGTTGCTGCCAGACATTGCCGACCAGCACGTAGGCCAGTGCCAGCAGAAGAAAGCTGGGCACGCTGAGCACGGCTCGGATTGTCCCAGTGAGCGTGCCGCCGGATTCACCGAGGCCGGCGTCCCCGCGCTCGGTTCGTTCCGGTTCACGTAACAGCAAACAAAGTGCCCCCACGATGGCAAGGCCCAGACCGGAGAAGGTGAAAATCATGACCCGCCAGTTGAACACATCGGCCAGCGTTCCGCCGGCCCATCCCACCACAATGATCGAAAATGGAGACGATAGAAGATAGACGGCGACTGCTCGCGACCGGTTTTGCTGAGTGAAGCAGTCCGCCATGACTCCGGCAATCGCCGGAACGCTTGCTGCCTGAGCCGCCGCAAACAAAATCCGCAGGATCAGGAAGTCATAAAATCCCTGCGCGCATCCCATGCCTGCGAGCAGAGCAGTGCTCAGGGTGAGCGCCACGATCAGCACCGTCCGTCTGCGAAAACGATCGCTGAGGTAGGCCACAAAAATTGCGGACAATGAATACGTCAGCTGCCACGCCATGGTTGCCGAATGCAACTGGCGTTCACTGAGCTTAAGGTCCTCAAGCAGTGGTGTCTGAATGAATGTGAAGACACTGCGCTGCGTATAGAGAATGAAGTAGTTTACGAGCAGCAGGCTCAGAATGAACCAGCGGTCGGGCACTCCTCGTCCTGACGGGGGCCGCTGGTTGGCCTGCTGTCCGCTGACCGCGTTGTTGGTCTCATCCTGATCTGCCTGACTGGATTTGCTCACCGATGCAGGTCCTGTTCAGTTGTCTGCTTTGATGCTGGCATGATCAATCGACTCACCGCTTCCTCGTGAAGCTCCGACTGTCAACTCCGAGTGAACGCGATTCGCCGCCTGCGGACGTTGCACGAAACGGCGACCGCAGCGTTCCCGGCCGGATGGTGCTGTCACTCGAGTGACGCTTTGCTCGGCCCCTGACTGAATCATTCAATACCGCCTTTGTGGCTGCCCACCGCCGCTGGTGGCTCACGGCAGAGTAGCAGATCACGCGGACAAAATCCTGACACAAGGTGTTGGCAAATCACGGTCCGTCCGAACAGATGGCTCCGATCAACACGGCCGGAATCTGGAAACGTGATTCGAATCCAATGACCGCGCTGGTTACAATCAATGCCTGTTCTAACCCTCCCTCCACTTCGCTGTATTCGGTTTGGCTCCATTCCAATGCAAAGTTTAAAGATGAGTCGTGTCATTCGACGGATCCCGCTCCTGACATACCTGTTCGTCGTCGCGGTGCCAGGCTTCGCCGATGTGCCGCTGAACGGATTAACACCGGCCGAGGAACGAGGCGGCTGGAAGCTCCTGTTTGACGGAGAAACCACCTCCGGCTGGAGAAGCTATCGCAGTGGGGAACTGAATGACGGCTGGGTGGCAAAACATGGTGTCCTTGAACGATTCGCCAAAGACGCCGGTGATATCGTGACCGCAGACCAATACAGCTTCTTTGAGCTTTCCCTGGATTATCGGATTTCGAAAGCCGGGAACAGCGGCATCATGTTTCATGTGACGGAGGACTCAGTACGCCCCTGGCACAGCGGCCCAGAAGTGCAGATTCAGGACAACGTTAACGGCCACGATCCACAGAAGTCCGGTTGGCTGTATCAACTGTACAAGCCTGAAAAACCCGACTGGGCGAAGTCTCTGGAACAGCAGGCAGGCTTTAAAGGTGTCGATGTCGACGACGCC
>JBDOMX010001177.1:0-4732 GCA_039831615.1 Planctomycetaceae bacterium | reverse complement strand
TCAACCCAAACATCTGCCTTCCTGAATTGCGGATACAGATCGCTCAGCTGCAGTACGGTGTTGCAAGCCTGCTGCCTGAGCAGAAATGATGTCGCTGTATTCACCAGCTCAGCCGTCAGAGGTTCCTTCGAAGCCACAATCCTGTTGTAACTCTGTGATCCAAGCCAAAGCTCATCCGCCGTCAGATTCTCCAGTCGTGAAACAGCAAACAGAATGGCCCGATCATCTTCTTTGGTGGTCGTGGAAGGATCGAGTCGAGTAATGACACTGAATTCACGCAGACCGCCGGGCCAGTCATTGTTCCAGATCTGTGTCCGGGCAAGCAGGCAACGGGTCTTCAGAGCTCTCCGGGAATCTGTATCGAGTTCGACCGACAACTGCAAATCAACAATTCCCTCTTCGAACATTCCGGTACAGATCGCAGCCACACCTGACAGCCGTCGAAATTCGGACTCATTCGGAAAGAGCTGACATGCTTCCGCCACTTCAGCCTGAAGGTCCGTCCACATCAGAGATTTGGCAAAGATTCCGCACTTGAGTCGATAATAATCCTCCGTTTTTTCTGCAGCCGGAGTGTCCTTAAGCAATTGCAAGGCCTGCTCTGAATAACCTTTCTGCAGAGCCAGTCCGGCCGCTTCCAGCCGAAATTCAGAATCCACAACGATGGGCTGTTCGCTGAGTTCTACAAACTCGTCGAACAGTATTTCGGAATCCGGTGATGCGGCCATCGCCGCTGTGCAGCGAATTTTCAGCATCTGGCGATCAATAGTCGACCACCCGGTGGCGCTCTCGACAGTGTCTGCTTTCTCCAGCTGCGCCATGGCTTCCCCAAAGCTGCCGTCCAGGTAATAGAGATTCGCGGTCTGAAGCATGAGATCCACGTTTTCAGGAAATCGCGTGACACCGGACTCCAGCTCAGCGAGAACGAAACGGGGGTCTGATTCCGAATATTCATCAACTAAGGCCCAAAGCAGTCGTTCGTTCGCCGAACACGGCTGATAACTGTTCTTAACCAATTTGCGAATCTGCTCCTGTCTGGTATTGCGAATCGCCTGACCGCAATGCAGAGATTCAAGAAGCAGACAGGAGCGAAGCAGCTGTGAGTCGTCCACACTCATGCAAAGTTCAATACAGGTTTCTGCATCCTGCGACTGCAGACAGCAGTCCGCCAGCTGCAGTTTTTCCTGAGATGTTAATCGTTCGGACGGCAATCGCCTATAAGCCGCCCGTGCATCCGGATAGTTGCCGCCCCAGTAAAGACCGTTCGCGGCAAACAACAGAACGCCATCCTCGGTGGCGAATTTGTCAATTAATTCATTGCAGCCGTCCTGCGCGGCACTCCATCCGCCAGCCGCTGCCAATGCATAGATCCGAAGGATTCCCGCCTCAATCTGTCTGTCGCCTGAAAGCGATCCAGGAGCCGGCAGCATCTCAGACGCAATATCCAGAGCCTCCGCATTGATCGCATACCCGACACACTCCAGACGCTGCTCCGGCGAAAGTCTCTGAAGATCGCGCAGTCTTTCCAGTACACCAGCCACAGCTTTACCGCTGTCACATGCGACGGCCGTTCTTAACGTCTCCAGCAGTAGCAACGTTGACGGTTCGGAGCGGCTTTCCACGCGTTCCAGACACAGCTTCAGACGCTCACTGGCGGTATGTCTCCCGCGGATGACTTCAGCATAACGCAAAAAGTAACCGTCGTTATCGGGAAACTCCTGGCAAAGCCATTTCGCTATCTGCAGCGACTCTGCCATGCAGCCGTTGTCGCGGAGCACATTCACCAGCCTGGATGCTGCGACTTCATCATGAATCTCTCCATTCAGGAACTGAGATGTCAGTTCACAAAGTTTTTCTGCGGTCTCGTCCGTTGAAACAAGACCCTGCTCCAGCATCGTGAGAGACATTTGAGGTTGATGAAATGTGTAAAAGAATCCGGCAGTTGTCAGCAGACCCGTGAGACAAATAACACTGGTTGTCTGGACAAACCGCTTCGTAACCCGAAACGGAGCCTTTTTGTGTTGCCTGTCGAACAGAACGGAAGCCGTGTCTTTGTGCGTTGTTTCGGCAAGTATACTTCTTCCCTGTTCTTCAAATTCATCGAAGGTGATCGTCTGGTGATCTCCGGCAGTCTTGCTCTGACCGTAACCCACAACAGCCCCCAGCGGGGTATCGATCCGGAATTCGACACCGCCGTCGGAAATACCTGATTCATTGAGAGTAATTTTCCACTTGTCTACGACAGTACACAGCCCAAGCGATCTGTTATCGCTGACATCTCCGGTCTCGGAGGTTTCCTGACTAATCACGAAAACCGGCAGCTGCAAAGAATCCCCGGAGACTGCCAAACCACCCTCAGATTCAGGCGTGAGGCGGTCGTAGACGTCCTGCACGACTTTGCCAACTCCCACCTGCCATAAGTCACAAATATCCTGTTCGGACAGATCTTCAAAACGGATACCGATCTCATACTCTGCATCCGCGAGGCGATGACGAATCACTTTGTCCGTGCGGCGACAGACAGTCCCCTGAAAGTGGGACACTCTGCCATCATGATGAAGGTCAATTTCGACTTCCGCATTCACCGGAATGGGCTCGTAAGTCCGCACGCCCATGCCGTTTTCATTGATATCCGTGCAAACCCCCAACACACTTGCTGTGGCATCTGAATCCGCTGTTCGCACGATAATTTCGGTCGGCATACTCGCATTTTCGTGCCGCGTTGAAAATCTTTTTTCACCTGGTGACAGTGCGCGTCGAAGGTACATCACAGCAACCGCGGCATGTGCAACAGTCAGAACCCCCCCGATGAGCAAGGTCTCCAGAGACTGCGGAATCCCAAACAGCAGCCGCCCCAGACCGACGACAAGGGCAAGTATGCTGAACGAAAGCAGGACAACCTGCGGCAATATAGCTCCCAGTATTTTATTCGACTGCCGGCCTCGCTTCTTCGTCACGACAAATTTGGTGTCCCGGTGTTTGATGGCCCGCCAGGTGGCCTGAATCTGTACCCAAAAACAAGCCATGGCGCTGAATTCATTTCCAATCAGCGAAAAACACCCGCGGCCCGTGGCATACATAGCTGTCCAGGCCAGCGAGAGGTGCAGCAGCAGCAGCACAAAATAAGTCAGCGTAACATGCCCTATGGGACTAATCCCTGTCAGCAGCATCAAAATCGGCGTGACGTATATAATCAGCCGGGGAATTCCGCTGGTCCACCCGAGCATACTGGCAAGGTAATGGATCCGCTGAGACAGCGTCAGGCCGGACATCGTGAGCGGATTGTCAAATTTGGCAATCGACATGTTTCCTTCACCCCAGCGAAGCCGCTGAGACTTAAAGGCCGTGACATCGGACGCGGCCTGCCCGGCAATCAGCCGCTCGTCGCAAAAGGCAGACTTCCAGCCGCGCGCGTGAAGACGCAGTCCGGTGTGCATATCTTCAGTGATTGTTTCAGTCGCGATGCGGCCCACATCTTCCAGTGCATCACGCCGAAATATGGCTGCACTCCCGCAAAAAATCACAGCATTATCATTGTGTTTTCCGAGCTGAATACATTTGTAAAAGAGGTTGCCCTCTTCCCAGTAGTATCGTTTCTTCAGATCGTAAAAGCTCGAAAAGTTGAAAAAGTTGTAGAACGCGTGCGGTGTCTGCACAAAGGCTACCCGGAGATCTTCGAAGTATCCGATCGTACGACTGATAAAGTTACTGCGGGCAACATGGTCGGCATCAAAAAGGATAACAAATTCACCGTCGGTCTGTTCCAGTGCATTATTGATGTTCCCCGCCTTGGCATGCAGATTGTCTTCTCGCGTGATGTAATTCACACCCATCGACTCAGCCAGCTGACGAACTTCATCGCGGTTTCCGTCGTCCAGCACGTAAATCCGACACGGATAGTCGAAATTCAGATAAGACTGAATGCTGCCGCGAAGCAGCGGAACATCTTCGTTGTAGGTCGTCAGAAATACGTCAACAGTTTTTCCCGGAAGAACCGCCGGCGCAGTGGAAGGTGTGGTGTTTCGAATCTGATAGTAGTACAGCAGCATCAGCATAATGCCGTGTGTTTCCCCCACGAGCAGCAGCACAGAAACACAGGTCGTGTAATAGCCGTCCAGGTTTATCGTATACAGCAGTCGATAGACGATGTACGCAATGCTCGCCATACCGCTGAGGTAAAGAACGATACGATTTGTTATGGAATGGCTCATGATATCAGAGGTGTGTCTGGGAGTTGCCTGTGCATAAACTGACAGTTGTTGGAGGAGTCCCTCGAAGCAATTCTTCGGTCTTACTATGCGTACTCTGCATTCGTGCAGGTACTAATCACGTCCGCCGGTCGGTGACTTTTCGTTACACAAAATTTCCTGCACCAGAAAAAACAGTGCTGTTTCACAAGCGTTGTGGCTGCAGAAAAGGAACTTTCCCAAGGTTAGACCACATGATAAGCCTACCCACTTTGAATTTTTCACTTTGACTCCTGGAGACCCCACCAGTGAGCTCAGTACACCGGATAATAAGAGCAGCCAGTACAACCTGAGTTTCGGGTGTGACCGGCATGCCGCCGGTCTAAGCGATGCAGGTTACGTGATTTGAGAGAAGTTGCCTGTGCGGATGAAGCTGCGGGGTTACTGTAGAAAGTTGTGTTTGAGGAGTGGTTGAAAGAGGCGGCGTATTTCGAGATGAATTGATCAAAGACCAAAGATCACAACTCATCACGAAAGGGACGCCA
>JBDOMX010001020.1:0-4746 GCA_039831615.1 Planctomycetaceae bacterium | reverse complement strand
CCCCGGGCATTGGCAGACCGAGTTGTTGGCGAGATCGCAGAACCACTGGACCCGTCGGCATACGTCGACGACGGCATTGTTCGAGTCGACAGCTATTCTGAGCAGTTGCTCCACTTGTCATGGAAGCCGTTGCCGTCCGGAAAACTGAAGCTGTTGGCCACGGTTCTGGCCGTTGGTGGCCTGACATTCTCCGCGATCACCATTGGCATCTTCATTGGGCCTCAGTTCGTCAAATCTATCACAGCCCAGGATTGGTTCAGCGCGGCGTTCCACGTGCCGTTTCTGCGTACTTCTGGTTTGTCAGGAACAAAGATGAGGATTCGCCCGTAGCTGGTGTCGCCAGACTTCAGACTGGGACTGCCGGCACCAGGGTGTAGAATCAGGTTCTCGTCAACGCGACCTGTCCGTTCGTTTGGAACACGCTCATGACGGACCACGGTGATTATCTAAAACGCCTGTCTGCCGAATACTACCGAGGTCGAGCGTGCGTCCATTGGACAATGACCATCCATGATCGCAAAACGGGTTGGTTGCAGCCGATCTTCTACTACCGATTCCGCGAACTGCTCACGCATACCATGTTTCGATACGCGCTTAGTTGCCCGATCTTTTGCTGCATGCCGGACCACGTTCATCTGCTCTGGGTCGGGATTCTCGACGACGCTGATCAACGCCTTGCCATGAAGTACTTCCGCAAGCACGTGAACGAAGCCTTGCAGGTGATCGGCGTTCGCCTGCAGCGTCAACCGTACGATCATGTGCTCAGGGATGAGGAGCGCAGGGATTCAGCTTTTGAATCACTCGCGGAATACATGGCCCGCAATCCGGAACGGTCCGGACTCGTCAAGCCGGATGAGTACGCGACGTACGAATACACGGGTTGTCTGATTCCAGGATAACCGGAGTTCAAACCGTTTCAGGAAGATTACTGGCCGAGATTCTGGAGAGCCTGTTCCTGGCTGGCAAAGAACGGAATGATCAGGTTGCAGGAGCCGTAGAAACCCCTCGGAACTCTGGCGAGTCCCGCTACATGTAGCCGAAGTCGCCAGATTTCGGGCTTCGCCAGGAACGGCGAGTGCGGAATTCCTTCTTTTTTCGTCGATTTATTCCACAAACTTCGACAGCTCCGCATCGCGACGACGCATTGATCAGCAGAGGCACCTGGGTTTCAGAGTGCTGAATCTGTGCTCACTCGGCAACGGTCGCTGCTGGCCTGGAACGGCTGCAGCGCTGTTGCACTGAGCGAATTCAACTGAATGGAAGGCATTCAACCAATGGCACGTCTCAAAATGTCGACAATCGCTCTGATCGGCTGCGTGGCCGTCACGCTGGCTTTTATGTCTCTCGCTGAAGCCAAAAAGCCCGTGAAGCCGCCGGGTGGAGGCGGCGGCGGAGGAGGCGACAGCGCACCGTACCGCTTGGTTGACTTGGGAGGTTTCGTCGGGGGCGACCATGTTCAGGCTGAGGCCCTCGACGTGAACAACCCGGATGATGCGGGGGTGATGCAGGTCGTGGGATACTCGTTTCGTCCAATCCCCGGACTCCGCGTCGCGGATGCCGCCGTCTGGGACGTGACCGACGACGGCCAGATATTGGAACTCACCAACATCGCCCCGGGACCGCTTGAAAATACTGGCGGGCGCCGCGTTAACGAACTCGGGTACGTGCTGGTCGCCGACCTGCTCTGGGTTCCAAATGCAGGCTATGTGACCCTGACCGGACTCGGAGGCGGAGACGGCATCCCGGAACTGATGGACGATCTGGGAGGCGTCTACGGCGTCGCGTTCGATGTGGACGGGATTGAGCACGCCGTCGCCTGGCAGGTCAGCCCGGATGGCCATGTGAGTGCTGCGGTCGACCTGGACGTTTTCTTCTGGAACGACGTCAACAACAACGGTGTCTTCGCCGGCTGGGTCGTTCCGGCGCGTGAGGCCGCGATTGCCTGGTTTGATGAACAGGGCTCCCTGCAGATTGAGATCTTGGGCAAGCTGCACCCTGACGGCTACGCATACGCCCTTTGTATCAACGATAATGGAATGGTCGCCGGCGAAACCGACGACCGCCTCGGACTCCACGAAGGTTTCGTCTGGACCCTGGAAACCGGCATGGTCAGCATTGGTTCATTGGACGGACGGGGGTGTGACGTCAGGGACATCAACAATCAGGGGCAGATTGTCGGCTGGTCCTGGAGCAACGGTCGTTTCGGCCAGGTGGCGTTCCTCTGGCAGAACGGAGAGATGTTTGACCTGAACGAAATCACAGACGGTGGCGGCGGCAAGAACTGGATCCAGATTGCCAGCGGGATCAACGACGTCGGACACATCGTCGGTCTGTTGCATATCACCAAGCCGACGAGCCAGAATCACGGCACTCTGCTTGTGCCGAATGTGAACTGACAACCCGGATGCGCGCAATCCCCACACTGCTCTCCCGAATCTGGCATTCTCAACCACAGATCACAATCAGCAAAAGGTGATTTCATGACCCGCCACGTTTCACTCCCGGCCCTACCCTCGGAACTCTGGCGAGTCCCGCTACGTGGGACTCTGGGAACGTGTAGCCGAAGTCGCCAGACTTCGGGATTCGCCGCTAAAAACGGCAGACAACGTCTCACAAAAAAATCCCGACCGCGTTATCAGGGGCTAAGGGGAGTCTTGCTGCTGTGACCGGCGACTTCCTGAACGAAGCGCGGGACGGCGTATCCGGGCAGCCGGCGACGCAGTTCGGCGATGAGGCTTCGCCCGGTTTCAACGTCCACTTCAAAATGAGCCGTCCCGGCGACTCGATCGAGCTGATGCAGGTAGTACGGCATCACTCCCATGTTCACTAACGCATTGCTCAGCGCTTCCAGCTTCTCAACCGAATCGTTGATGCCTTGCAACAGCACCGCCTGGTTCAACAACGGAAGGCCGCTGCTGACCATTTGACGGACTGCTTCGCGGCAATCGCTCTGCAGCTCATTGGCATGATTGGCGTGTACGACAACAATCACCTGAGCGCGTGTCGACGTCAGCATCGCCAGCAGGTCGTCGTGGATGCGCGAAGGGAGCACAATGGGCAGTCGTGTGTGAATGCGAATCCGATCAACGTGGCCGATCGCATCGATCCGCTCGATCAGCTGCCCAAGACGAACGTCCGGCAGCATCAGCGGGTCGCCGCCACTGAGGATCACTTCGGCGATTGCAGGATCGGCCGCCAGCTGCCTGAGGGCGGGTTCCCAGTCTTCCAGACGCCGTGGTTCGTCTGCATAGGGATAGCTGCGTCGAAAACAATATCGACAATGCACGGCACAACTGCCGGCAGCGATCAACAGAGCTCGGCCGTGGTATTTGCGGAGCAGCCCCGGTGCCTGTCTGGCTTGTTCATCTCCGACCGCATCCACCAGGAATCCGTCGACGGCACGCATCTCAGCATTCACAGGAAGAACCTGCTGCAGCAACGGATCGGCCGGATTTCCGGCTTCCATGCGACGCATGAAACTCAGCGGCACCAGCAATTCGAACCGGGTCGTGGCGTCATCTGACAACTCAGGAACGTCCTGGGGAGTCAGATCAAGTGCCGCCAGGAGCTTCTTTGGGCAGCGGATGGCCGCAGCAAGGTCACGATGCCATGTCGATCGGGAATCTACAGTCCTGGGTTCTGCGGACGCAGTTTGGCTGTCCGCAGATCGCACCGATCCCAGGGAATTCGTTACTTTTGCCAGGGGAAGCAGCGACATCAGGATTCACTCACTATGGGCGTTTTGTTACCGTCCTGCCTTTCCGGACAAGCGTGCTGCAGTCCCAGGCACGAGGCAATTGCTCACCGCGAGAATATCACAGCAAGAGAACGACTCCAAATGGCCAACATCTCCACCAGCGACTTTCGCAAAGGAATCAAAATTCTTCTGGACGGAGAGCCGTACGAAATGATCGATACGAATTTCGTCAAGCCAGGCAAGGGGCAGGCACTTTATAAGACGAAGTTGCGCAACCTGTTGAAGGGCACGATTCTTGACAGGACCTATCGCAGCGGCGAGAGTCTGGAAGCGGCGGACGTGCACCGCAGCGATGGATCGTACTCGTACCGTGACGGCGAGAACTTCTACTTTCTCGACAACGATACCTTCGAGCAATATTCGCTGCCTGCTGAACTTTGTGGTCATCAAATGACACTTCTGGTGGAAGGCACACCGGTCCAGCTGTTGTTCTGGAACGGACAGCTCATCAGTATGACTCCTCCACAGCAGGTGATCATGGAGATCACTTACACGGAACCCGCGGCAAAGGGCGACACAGCCACCAACGTGACCAAAGCGGCCACGACAGACTGCGGTGCGGAGATTCAGGTTCCGGCTTTCATCCGTCAGGGCGACAAAGTCAAACTCGACGTGGAATCCGGTTCGTATGTTGAGCGCGTTCAGTCGTGACAGCATCCTATGACTGCGCGGATCAAAGGAATAAGCTGCGTCGGTCGCAGGAGAAGCGGCGCTCAGGTCGGGAATCAACGGCCGCACCGTGAGGGCCATTAATTGTGTCACTTCGGCCAGCCTGGCCACCGTTCGCGGTTTCTAAGAAACAATCAGACAGCGCGCTGCCCAAATGACTGCTCAAGACCATAACCGCCAGCTGTATATTGAAACGGTCGGCTGCCAGATGAACATGCTGGACAGTGAGCTGGTCGTTGCTGCGTTGCGCCAGGATGGTTACGAGCTCACCGACAGCCCGAAAAAAGCTGATACGATCCTGTTCAACACCTGCAGCGTTC
>JBDOMX010000255.1:0-4769 GCA_039831615.1 Planctomycetaceae bacterium | reverse complement strand
TGGTTCCAGCAGACACCGGATTCGCACGGTTTTCGCTGTGAACGCGCTGCGTCGCGAGTCAGCGATGACGAACCTCAACTGGGACCGTGCTGGCATCGCTGCGATGTGTGGTACTGTGATGATGTCCCGTTTGGTGTGTTGAGATGGAAACAGACGCTCACACAGGAAAGTTCAGGGGAAGTCGTTCAGGTCAGGACCTGGAACGCTCAGCTCTCACAGTAGTGAATTCAAATGCGACCTCTTTCAATCTGGTTCAACGCTGCCGTTGGAATTCTGGCGAGTCTGACAAGTGACAGCTTCTGCCACGGAGAGCACAACAATTCCTTCCGATTGACGGGCGGCCGGGGAACAGAACACGCGTATGCGGAAGCGGAGCGACTGTTTGGCCAATCGGAGTACGAACAGGCTCTGGCAATCTGTGACCAGTCGCTGGACGATTCGTTTCCACCACGGATCTACAACAGGATTCAGGCGGTGGCCGCGCGCTCCTGTGTGCTTCTTAATCGGCGGGAAGAAGCGCTCCGACGGGTTGAATCCATCTATAAACGGGACCCTGCATCGCCCTTTCTCAGTCTCGTGCCTTTGGTTTGGGATGATCGTCTTCCAATCAACGAACGTTATGTGGCATCACCCGCCGATCTCCAAAGCGAGTCCCCGACCCGACAGCTGGCGGCAGCGTCCTCGCTCCTGCTTGATTCACGGCACTCGGAACGCTGCGTCGAGATCCTCACGGACATTCGAGCCGAGCGACGTTTGCCGATGAGTATTCTGGCAGAAACGCAGTTGTGGCGGGTGCAAATGCCGACGACAGACACGATCTACCTCCCAACGGTTCGACGCTGGCAGCAGCGCGCAGGGACACTGCCGGAGTCTCTGCGTGCGGGGCCGCAGTTTCTGGTTGGCAGAGCACTTCAATTACGGCACAAACCGGATCAGGCTTCACTGGAACTGTTGTGGCTGCCGATGATGCGGACAGATGACCCGTACCTGGCTGCTGCAGCGCTCGCGGAATCGATCCTGTGTCTGGAGGCGACCGGTCGGAGTGAATCCGCCCGGCGACTGCGACGAGAGTTGCAGGATCGTTATGGTGGGACATCAGGGGCCCGGCGACTGACCCGTCCGGAGTCTGACCCGCCGCCTGGAAAATAGTGTTTCAAACCTGCGAACAGGATCATGACATGCCACAGACGCATCGACTGACTGCCGGAAACCCGATCCAGCTTTCTGAGGTCAGTACGCGAGGACGCGATTACTGCGACGATCGGGAGGCGGCGGAAGAGGAATTTCGTGAATTGCGCGAACAGTTCATTGCCCAGCAGGTGCGATTGTACGCCGAAGGCAGTCAGAAGCTGTTGATCGTACTCCAGGCGATGGACGCCGGAGGCAAAGACAGCACGATTCGCAGGATGTGTGAGGGAGTCAACCCACAGGGGGTTCGTGTGACTTCATTCAAAAAGCCATCGTCTGAGGAGCTGGCTCATGACTTTCTGTGGCGGATTCACAAGGCCGTTCCGGCAAAGGGGATGATCGGCATCTTCAATCGTTCGCACTACGAGGATGTACTGGTGGTCCGTGTCCACAATCTGGTGCCGGAATCGGTATGGCGGCCAAGATATGAGCTGATCAATCAGTTCGAGCAACATCTCACGTCGAGCGGCACGACGATTCTGAAAATCTTTCTGCATATTTCCAGGGCAGAGCAAAAGGAACGCTTTCAGGATCGTCTGGACAAACCAGACAAGCACTGGAAATTCGATGTCGAAGATCTGAACAAGCGCGCGTTGTGGGATGACTATCAGAATGCGTTCGAAGACATGCTGAACAATTGCACGACGGATCAGGCTCCCTGGTATGTGATTCCAGCGGACCAAAAGTGGTACCGCAACGTGGCTGTCATGCGGATCATCACAGACTCGCTGCGAGAAATGAATCCTCAGTTCCCGGCGTCGGACGATCTGAGAAAAATTGTGATCGACTGAGAACGGAATCCGGTTGCGGGATCACACGCTGAAAGTCGGCGGTTGATCTGGTGATCATCGAAACCTGACTCCGTGCCCCTGTGACACGAGGTCTGGTGAGGCTGCACGGATCGTCCGATTTCGCTATCGTGGTGAGATGAACGTTTCCATTAGTGAATTCGAAAATTTTCGGCGGCGCGTGCCAGATGGTGACAACCGCGAGCGCTTCGTGTGTGACCATTGCACGTGGATCCATTACGACAATCCTCGGGTCATCTCCACGGCTTTGTGCGTTGAAAACGGTCACATCCTGTTGTGCCGTCGAGCCATTCGGCCTCGATATGGTTTCTGGACGTTGCCCGGTGGTTTCATGGAGCTGGGTGAAACCGCTCAGGATGCGGCGCATCGCGAGTCATTTGAGGAAGCAGGAGCCAGTGTTTCCGCGACGTCGCTGCTGGGTGTCTATTCGATCCCGCGCATCGGACAGGTGCATCTGGTCTATCTGACGCGGCTGAATTCCCCCGAAATCACAGCCGGTCCTGAATCCCTGGATGTGGCCATGGTTCCGATCAGCGACATCCCCTGGGATGAGCTGGCGTTTCCGGTGAATCACTGGACCATTCGCGACTATCTCAGTCTGAAAGGGCAACCGCCTGCTCAACCATTTTCGATCACGCCGGAACGCCTGGTGGACCGCATGTCTTCGGTTGATTGCCATCCTGACTATTCCCTGCCTCAAAGCTGAGGCAGTCGGCGGTCGTTGACAGGTTTGCCTCCGTTTTCAGGACGGCCGCCCCACGCGATCACACAATCCAATACGACTCGGGAGAATGATTCGTTGAAACAGCCACTGAGTTGCGGCTTTCTCATCGTGACCGGCGACCCCATTCAGTCGTTTCTGTTGATGGAGCACGAAGATCGCTGGGATCTCCCCAAAGGTCACGTCGATCCGGGTGAATCCGATATGGAGTGTGCGCTGCGGGAACTTGAAGAAGAGACTGGTATCGTGAAGGAGGATCTACGGATCGATTCGGACTTTTGTTTCGAACAACAATACCTCGTCTCGGGAAAACGTTATCAGTCCGGTCCTCCGACCGGAATCAACAAGACACTGCGCATTTTTTTGGCTTCGATTACTGAACCTCTCGAACCCCAGCTGACGGAACATATTGGATTTCGCTGGTTTGTCTGGGATCCCCCCCATCAAATTCAGGAACGGACGATTGATCCCCTGCTCGCGCACCTGAATTCGCACCTCGAAACCAATTCCGGGGCACGGCAATGAAACATGACCCCGATACTTTTGGTCAGCCGCCTGGTTTCGATGAACTCCTGCCCGAGTTCCGTCGACTCTGCGAAGTCACCGCTCGCCTGCGAGCTCCTGGCGGCTGTCCCTGGGATCGACAGCAGACATTGCAAAGTATCAAGCCGTACACTCTTGAGGAAACGTACGAACTGCTGGAAGCAATTGATGCGGATGATGATACTGCGATTTCGGAAGAGCTCGGAGATGTCCTGTTGCAGGTGATTCTGGATGCACAGATCGCAGCTGATGAGAATCGGTTTCAGCTGATCGATGTGGTCAGGCAGATTGCGGACAAGATGGTGCGGCGGCATCCGCATGTTTTCGGCGATGCTTCGGCAGAATCAACAGATGATGTGAAGCGTCACTGGCGCGCCGCAAAATCCGCAGAAAAACGGACGCGAGATTCGTGTTTGGATGGCATACCGGCAGCGATGCCTCAGCTGGCACGTGCGTCGAAGATCACATCGCGGGCAGCGTCCGTGGGCTACGATTTTCCGGACCGCGATATGCTGTTCGACAAACTGAACGAAGAACTGATCGAACTGGCTGCGGAACTGTTTGACGATGGCAGAGTGCCTCATGTCCCGGCTGGTGTCGATGGTGAACGCGTTCCCGACCGGCCAATTGAATGTCAGGAACGCAAAGCACGTGTTCAGAGTGAACTGGGCGACGTGCTGTTTGTGCTCGCGAATATTGCTCGCCGCTGGGGGATTGACCCGGAAGAAGCCCTGCGTCACAGCAACCGTAAATTCAGTCGACGCTTTCAGGCGATCGAGCTGGCCATGAAGAAGTCCGGCATCTCGATGGAAACAGCCTCGCTGGCACAGATGGAAGAGGCGTATCAGGCCGCGAAAAGACTGGAGTCCTGAGACGTCGGGTCGAGACCTCCACTGCTACCACTGCAAATGCCGGTGCAGAAACTCGAACGTGGCCTTTCCGTTGATTGTGTGCGGTCCGTCGAACCACTCAATCGCGGTTCGTTCCGGGAGCTTCAGTTGCGCGGCGTACAGGTGACGAACTTTGCCATATTCATAACCCACCCAATCGTCTTCGCCCACGCCATCGAAGTGGCCGCGTTCCACCATGAACGGTCGCGGGCAGATCAGTGCAGCCATCTCTGCGTAATTAAATGTGCGTCCCAGATTCCATTCAAAGATTTCGTATTCTCCGTACCAGACATAACTAAAGTTGTGTCGAGTCGACGCGTTTTTGAGCACCCATTCGTTGAAATCTGCGGAACAGATCGACAAACAGTAGTCGGTGACCAACGCCGGAATCCTCATGGCAGATTTTCCGCCGTAGCTGAGGCCGTAGAAGGCGATACGGTTGGGATCAACAAACGGTTGAGACTGCAGCCAGTTCACGATCTGCTGATGCTGAGGCACCATGATGGAAAACAGGGTCTTGCCAAGAGGGTTAGCTTTGCGCTGCAGAGTTCGGAATTGATCGCGGAAGATGTAGATGTTCTGCGGTGCAAATGTGATGAATCCCTGTTCACAGAGCTT
>JBDOMX010001001.1:6223-21039 GCA_039831615.1 Planctomycetaceae bacterium | reverse complement strand
GCTCACACTGGACTCGCGCACCGGCTGGACCAGCGGCGGTGACAGCGGTCCTGCAGTCGTGCCGGGCGATGCAGATGCCAGCCTGCTGATCCGCGCTGTCCGGCACGATGATGCAGCGTTACAAATGCCGCCGGAAGAGAAACTCTCTGAGGCAGAAATTGCTCTGTTCGTGGAATGGGTTCGCCGTGGTGCCCCGGACCCGCGTGACACGGCGCCCGTCGAAATGCCGCGCAATGACTGGTGGTCGCTCATGCCGATGATTCGTCCGGAGGTCCCTCAGAGGTCAACTCCCGGCACGAACCAGAATCCGATTGATGCGTTTGTCGACGCGAAACTCACCGGCAGCAGGATCACCGTCTGGCCGCAGGCCGATCGACGGACTTTGATTCGACGCCTGTATATCGATCTGCACGGCCTGCCGCCAACGCCCGAAGAAGTCCATGTGTTTGTCGCAAACACTGACCCGCTGGCGTATGAGAATCTGGTGGACCGCCTGCTTGATTCGCCGCGCTACGGAGAACGATGGGCTCGGCATTGGCTGGATGTCATTCACTTTGCCGATTCACACGGCTGTGAACATGACGTGAAACGACCCCATGCCTGGCGATTTCGTGACTATGTGATCGACCGCCTCAATCAGGACATCCCCTGGGGCCGTTTCATTCGAGAACAACTGGCAGCTGACGTGTTTTACCCCGAACAACCCGAGCTCACCGCAGCGCTTGGATTCATCGCTGCCGGTCCTCTCGAATTCAGTCGCGCAAGCACGGCGCCCGTGACATTCGACTATCTGGACCGTGACGACATTGTGACTCAGACGATGTCAGCCTTTGTCAGCACCACGGCCAACTGCGCACGGTGCCATGCTCACAAGTTCGACCCGATCACACAGGAGGATTATTACGCGCTCCAGGCAGTCTTTGCCGGCGTGGGCAAAGGAGATGTGGAATATGACACGTCGCAAACCGTCGCGCAGGACCGCAGGCATCTGGAATCTGTCCTGGCGCTGGCCAAAGCGCAGGACCCGCGTATTCTCGAACTGGACGACGTTGACTCGATCGTGCGTGGATGGGAAGCCACCGTGTCAGAAGTGTCAGTCAGCTGGCAGCCGGTGGAACCGAACGTCTTTCTTTCGTCCGATGGTGCCACGCTGACCCGGCAGGACGACGGCTCGCTCCTGGCCTCAGGCACGAGACCGGACACGGACACCTGCACGATCACGGGATCGATACCCGGTAAAAAGCTGACCGCAATTCGTCTGGATGTGCTCAGTGATGAAACACTGCCGAAGCACGGGCCCGGCCGGCAGGACAATGGAAACCTGCACCTCTCGGAGTTCGTTGGTCATGTGTTTGAACCGAATGCGTCCGAACCCATGCCGTTGCAATTCGAAAAGGCATGGGCCGACTGGAATCAGGATGGCTGGACCATTGATCATGCGATCGACGGAGACCCGAAGACGGCCTGGGGGATTTTTCCACGCGTCGGCGAGTCGCACCAGGCGGTGTTCGCGCTGGAATCTCCGGTTGCTGTCGTGCCAGGCAGTCGCATCTCAGTTGTGCTCAGGCAGCTGCACGGCACCGGGCATCTGATTGGGCGCTTTCAATTGTTCACCACTGATGCGCCGCCGGAGACGACCCGTATTTTGCCGTCAGCCGTTGCGACTGCTCTCAACACTCCGACGGACCAGCGCAGCGAGGGCCAGCGGCTCGAAATGGCCGCTTTCGCGATGGCAGAACACGCTCAGCGCCGACTGGATGAGCTGCCTGCGCCGGCAACTGTGTATGCGGTCTCCAGATCCTGGTCACATGCACAGAAACTTCCGTCGCCGGGGACTCCCAAGGTTGTTCATCTTCTGCGTCGCGGAAACATCAACGAGCCGGGTCGGGAGGTGATGCCAGGAGCGCTGTCGACGATTCGAGAGTTACCAGGCCGGTTTGAACTGCGCGATCCGGAGGCGGAGTCGGAGCGCCGTGCTGCATTGGCCGAGTGGATTTCATCGCGCGAGAATCCGCTGACCTGGCGCAGCATTGTCAATCGCGTGTGGCAGTTCCATTTTGCTCAGGGCTTGTGTGATACTCCGAATGACTTTGGACGGATGGGGAGTAACCCGACTCATCCGCAGTTGCTCGACTGGCTGGCGGTCTGGTTTCGAGACGACGCTGACGGTTCGCTGAAAGAACTGCATCGCCTGATTCTAACCAGTCAGGCGTGGCGACGTGCGAGTGTCATGCGGGGCAGTCCGAGTCCTGAAGCGTTTGCGGCAGATGCAGACAATAAACTCTTATGGCGGATGCCCAGGACCCGACTGGATGCCGAGTCGTTCCGCGACGGGGTCCTGCAGGTTGCCGGTCGTCTGGATCTAACGATCGGTGGGCCCGGTGTGGAACACTTCACGAAGAGTAAAGGGCAGCAACTGACTCCGGCACTGGACTATGGTGCTTTTGACTGGAACAGCCACGATGCGCGGCGTCGCAGCATTTACCGGGTTGTGTGGCGGGGAATCTCTGACCCGTTCATGGAATCACTCGATTTTCCCGACCTCGGACTGCTCGTGCCCAGGCGCAGGTTTTCCGTATCGGCACTGCAGTCTCTGTCGCTCTACAATAATGACTTTGTGCTGCATGCGAGTGAGTGGCTCGCCGCGCGTCTGGAGCGCGAAGAGGAAAGTGTGGAAGCGATGGTTCGGCGGGCCGTCGAGCTGGTTTGGTTACGTGAGCCGACGGCCGAAGAACAGCAGGCGTTTCAGCAGCACGTCGAGTCGCACAGCCTGGCTGCATTGTGTCGAGTTCTTTTCAACAGCAATGAATTCCTGTTTGTGGACTGACGATTGCTCCTCTGCGGATTCCTCAACAACATCTCCCGATTTCTGGTCTGTGACAGCTATGGAATCCATTCAACACAAGACTTGCGATTCAGATCGCCGCGGCTTCCTGTGGGGTATCGGCGGTGGACTCGGCGGTGTCGCCATGTCGCAGATGCTGGTTCAGGACGCCCTGGCGGCAGCCGCACCCGAGCTCAATGGTGGTCTGCATCATCCGGCCAAAGCGAAGCGCATTATCCAGCTGTTCATGACGGGCGGTACCAGTCCCATGGACACGTTCGACTACAAGCCGGAGCTGGAGAGACTGCATGGTCAGAAGCTGGGGCCCAAAGAAAAACCGGAGGGATTTACGGGGACACCAGGGGCCATCATGAAGAGTCCCTTTGCCTTCAAGCAACATGGCGAAAGTGGCCGTTGGGTCAGCAGCGTGTTTCCGGAGCAGGCGAAGTGGGTCGACGAAATGGCCTTTTTAATGGCGATGCAGTCAAAGACCAACGTCCATGGACCCGGGACGTACATGATGAATTCGGGATTCCTGCTGCCTGGCTTTCCGTGTCTCGGCGCCTGGATTTCTTACGCACTCGGGAATCTGACCGATGACTTACCGACATTCGTAGCTCTGCCGGATTCCAGAGGCCTGCCGTACAACCAGCGAGGTCCGTTTTCTGCCGGATTTCTTCCAGCCGTTCATCAGGGCACGGTGATTAATACCGCCGCCAGTCAGGTTGTTCCTGACCTGTTCGCACGCGACAGCTTTTCATTTGCCAGCCGGCAGGCTGACACCGCGGGCCTGGATCTGCTGCACACGCTCAACCGTCAGCACGCAGTTGACCGGCCTGATGATTCCAGGCTGGAAGCACGAATCCGGTCGTACGAACTGGCTGCAAAGATGCAGCTGTCAGCACCAACAGCGTTTGATCTGGCAAACGAATCTGACATCACACACACAGCGTACGGTCTTGGCAACAAGTCGACAGAGGATTTTGGCCGGCGTTGTCTGTTGGCACGTCGACTGGTCGAGCGAGGAACGCGTTTTGTTCAGGTCTGGAGTGGAGCTCAGGGAGCCACAGATAACTGGGACAACCACGGCAGCATCCCCAAAGAGCTCCCGCCGATCGCGGAGAGCGTCGACAAGCCGATTGCCGCGCTCATCGAAGACCTCAAATCGCGAGGGCTGTTTGACGACACACTGCTGATCTGGACGACGGAATTCGGGCGGACGCCGTTCGCGCAAGGCGGCGACGGTCGTGATCATAACGGGGGCTCGTTCGTTACCTGGATGGCCGGTGCTGGTGTGAAGGCCGGGACGGCCCACGGCCAGAGTGACGATTGGGGATACCAGGCTGCCGAAGGGAAGACCTATTGTTACGACTTTCATGCCACGGTGCTGCATCTGCTGGGCATTGACCACAAGCGATTGACCTATCGACAGAATGGGATAGATCGTCGCCTGACGGACGTCCATGGACATGTGATCCACGAAATTCTGTCCTGACCCTGCATGATCAACGCGGTGTGCGCCCATGATCTGCTCACACAGAGGCACAACGAACTCTTCTCCAGACATTGGGTCCACAACTTCTGACGGACCGCGGTGTGACTGAACCAACGCATGCGGCATGCATCAGGGTTTCCTGCGTGGTAACACTTTACAAAGACGTCGCGCGGAGTTTCGCTTATGACTATCCAGTACCACGATCCGAAAGCCGCACCGTCGACGCCCGCAATGCCTTACAGGCTGGCCGCCGACCTCGATGGCACCATCACGATTGGCCTGCTTGCCAACGGCTTTCCCGATTCCCGGCAATTCCTCGACGCTGTCGAATCGTCACTCAAAAAATCCGTGCCGAACGCTGCATTCAAACGGTACAACAAACGTAATCCTTCAATCTGTGCGAGTGAGGAATTGATGGGTGAAATCGCGAACGATTGCACCGCATTCATTTCTGCCTATGGACATTGAGGCAGCTGCACTTCCGGCACCGTGCGTGACGGCATTGAGGCAGCAAAACGCGGACTGCCCGCGGTGGCATTCGTCACTGCTGATTTCTGGAAACAGGGGGTTTTCATTGCAAACGCACGGGGCATGCCGGATGTTCCCAGGGTCAGACTCCCACACCCGGTCGCCGGCACCGGTCATCAGGCGATGCAGGAACTGGCTGATCGGATTTGTGGCGAAGTTATCGATCGCCTGAGGAACGCGTGAGTATGTTATTATTCGCAACGGACGAGTCTGCAGCGCTGGAATCGCTGCACGCCAGTGGTTGTACGGATGGGTTGCCGGTTGTGATTCCGACCCCCGAGCGTGTCGATCGCATGAGTCTGGCGAGCGGTCTCGAGGCTGACATCAGCCTCGGCAGTATGGGGCCACAAGGGGGCGATGCCACGGTGAAGAAGGTGGCGGTGGCGGCCGTGATGGCCGGTTGTCTTCCCGACCATTTTCCGGTGGTCGTGGCAGCAATCAAGGCCGTCTGTCAGGACGAGTTCGATCTCGCCGAAATGCAATGTACGACCCACTGTATTTTTCCGATGCTCGTTGTCAACGGGCCCGCGCGGATTGACTGTGGCGGGATCGCTTCGGGCTTTGGTGCCCTGGGACCGGGCCATCGTGCCAACGCATCAATTGGCCGGGCACTGCGACTGGCAATGATCAACATTGGAGGCGCACGACCCGGCGAGGCTGACATGTCACTACACGGCCATCCCGGCAAGTTCACCTGTTGTTTCGCCGAAGACGAAGAACATTCGCCGTTCCCGCCGTTGCATACGAGTTTTGGATACAAAGCGGAACAGAGCGTGGTGACGATTCTCGGTGTCGAAGGACCGCATTCGACAATTTTCACCGGTGATGCCGACGACCCGGCGGCGGCGGAAGGATTAGTCGACGCGCTCGCGGCAGTGCTCGCGAATACCGGAAGCAACAATTCGCATCTGGGTGGCGATGCGGCCGTCGCGGTTGTCCTGAACCACGACCACGCCCGAGTCCTGGCAAAACACGGCTACACGCGTGAAACACTGCAAACAGCGCTGGCCGCACGCGCCGTCACGCCGCGTCAGACCCTGTTGAAGCTGAATCCGAAAATGCTGATCGGCGACGAAGCAATGATCCCGGCGGTTCGGAAGCCTCAAAACATTCTCGTGGTCGTCGCTGGCGGATCGGGCTTGTATTCGATGGTGATGCCCTCCTGGTGCGCGGGGCCTCACGGAAATGTTGCCGTGCACGAACAGATCGAAATCGGCCAGTTTTGCGAAATACCGAGTGTCGCAGCGGACTAAGCAACGTTCGAGTCATCACTGTCCTGTTTTGGCAGCTGATCATCACGGCGGAGCGTGATGGCTGCATTGAATTCGCAACAGTTATTACTCGAGCAATCCTAACGCTGTGTCAGAGGTGATTTGATAAGTGCCTCTTAGTCCTGCTCGTTCCCATTTGTCGGGGAATGTACTGGCGAAGTTGGCGGCACGTCATCCATCAGACCATGACTGACGAAGTGCTGGATTCAGTGCTGAACGCGGCACCGCAGGAACGAAGGCGAGGAATGACAGACGCAGATGTGATCGTGGTGGGAGCTGGTGGCAGCGGACTTGCTGCCGCAGCACGGTGTGTCGAGTGCGGTCTGTCGGTCCTGGTCCTGGAGAAGCAGCCGCAGGTCGGGGGGACGACCGGCATTGCGGTCGGTTCGTTCACCGCGAACCGCACCGTGCAGCAGCGGCGAGCTGACATTGTGGACACGCTCGATGATCACGTCGAAGACGCCGGCAGGTTTGCCGAGCCGGAAATCGAATCTCGCAACAACGATTCGCTGCGACGGTTTTTCCTGTCGCATACGGCGACGACTCTCGAGTGGCTCACCGGTCTCGGACTCGCATTTCACGGCCCATCACCGGAGCCGCCGAATCGCGTTCCTCGCATGCACAATGTTGTTCCCAGCGCAAAAGCCTACATCGCTGCTCTGCAGGCAACCGTTCTGCGTGGTGGAGGGCAGATCCTTTGCAGCGCCGTTGTCGAAACCCTGACACGTGACGGTGACCGCATCTCCGGACTGACGGCGATTGTCGACGGACAGCGGCAGAGCTTCACAGGGAGCGTCGGAGTCGTTCTTGCCGCCGGCGATTACGCCAATTCGACCGAAATGATCGCGCGTTTCAAAGGCGGCCGCTACTCCACGGTGGAAGGGATCAATCCGCACGCAACGGGTGATGGTCACCGGCTTGCCGAGTCTGCAGGTGCCTGTCTGTTGAATATGGACGTGACCTACGGACCGGAATTGCGATTTGTCGCGCCCCCGGCGCGACAAAATGGTTTTGAGCAGTTGCTGCCTGCATCCGGTTTCGCCTCACGAGTTGCGGGTAAACTGCTGCCGTTCATTCCGCAGGGGATCGTCACCGCGTTCATCAAACGACTGCTCGTGACATGGCAGCATCCGGAGGATCGTCTGTTTGACCATGGTGCGATGCTGATCAATCGCTGCGGCGATCGATTCTGTGACGAGCGAGTGTGGCCTGATCGAGAGCTTGCTGTCGCGCGTCAGCCAGACAAAGTGGCATTCATTGTTTTGGATCACCGATTGACTGAACAATACAGCCGGTGGCCGCACTTTATTTCCACAGCACCGGAAATTGCTTATGCCTATGTCGCGGACTACCTCAGGCTGCGCCCTGATGTCGCGGTCCAGGCAAGTTCACTGGCTGATGCCGCCAGACTGCGGGATCTGCCGGTGAATGCAGTCCGACATGCGGTCGAGGGACTGAACGAACAACGCAACGGGACCGACCTCCTTCCACTGACCGGTGATCGTTGGGTGCTGCTGGGGCCCTTGAAGGCGTACTTTACAACCACCGAAGGCGGTGCTGCGGTCAACACGCAACTGGAAGTGCTCGATGAATCACAGCAACCGATTCCCGGACTGTATGCGATCGGACAAAACGGTCTGGGCGGCCAGATCCTGTGGGGTCACGGACTGCATATCGCGTGGGCCATGACCAGCGGGCGACTGGTCGCGGAGCATCTGGCCGCCATGAAGCGTGCCGGATGACGAAAGCCGACGTTCCGTCCGGAGTTCTGGCTTTGGGACCAGTGTTCAGGCTAACATTGGACACGCGTCGATTCACCATCCATCGTTCTCCTTTCGTCGATTGATCTGCACAATGTTGCTCACTTCCAGACTTCTGTTGATCGCCACCAGTCTCCTGTCCATCGGCCTTGTCGCTGTGGCGAATGCCGACGAGGGATACTCAGAGAATCCAGGAGCGGAAGGTAACGGGAACCATACGGTTGGTCCGGAGTACGAAATCGATCCCGATTTGACGGACCGAGGAAATCCGCAGGGACAGTCCTTTGAGTTTTCGATGCCACTGGCTGACAGCAGAATCTTCCGCGGCGACGATTCCACGCTCGATGCTGGCAAGCCCGTTCGTGCTGAGCGAAAGATCTTCGTTTACGTCCCGGCCGCTTACCTCGACGGAACTCCGGCACCCATTCTGGTGACGCATGACGGACCGAATCGCCTGGACCTGGTTCGCCATGCTCTGGACAACCTGACGATTTCAAAAGATCCGGCCCGGAGACTGCCGGCATTCATCGCAATCGCTGTGCAAAATGGAGGCGATGACAGCAAGGGGAGCGAGCGTGGACTGGAGTATGACACGATGTCCGAGCGCTTCGCCGGTTTCATCAATGACGAAGTGCTGCCGGCCGTGCTCAACAATGAGGAGATCAAAGCTCGGTATCCGAACATCGCCTTCACTGACAATCCCTGGGGCAAAGCGACCATGGGCTGCAGCTCCGGCGGTGCGGCGGCTCTCAGCATGGGCTGGTTCCGTCCGGACCTGTTTCGCCGGCTGATTACGTATTCCGGTACATTTGTCGATCAACAGGACGACGACGCCCCGGAAGAAGCCAACTATCCGCTCGGCGCCTGGGAGTACCATTCCGGCATGAAGCTCATCGAGAACAGCGAAATGAAACCACTGCGCATTTTTACGCATGTCGCCGAAAATGATCTGCGGGCCAATGATCCGGAGAGTACCTATCACAACTGGGTCATGGCCAATCAGCGAACTGCCGCCGCGTTGAAAGCGAAGGGCTATGACTATCGTTACGTGTTCAGCCACGCATCACGACATTGTGAACGCAAGGTGTTCGAGCACACGCTGGCCGACACACTTGTCTGGATGTGGCGCGGCTACCACGCTGAGTAACGACGGGCGCACGTCGCCTTTAGACAGGAAGTCGCGAAATCAATTCAACCTGTGGCAATGGGCCAGCCCCCGTTTGACTCTCCCGGTGAGAAATACCGGTTCAGATCAATGCAGAAATCGGTGTGCCTTCTGACAGCCACATTGGCCTGTTGTTGACATCCAGCAGTTCCGTTCTCGGATTCAGGCCGAGGCAGTGGTAGATCGTGGCCGTGAGATCCGCCGGGCTCACGGGATTGGAAGCGGGATATCCGGCCTGACGGTCGGAGCTTCCGTAGATCTGGCCGGCGCGAATTCCGCCTCCGAACAACATCACAGAAAAGCAATGAGGCCAGTGCTCGCGGCCGCCGGTGGTGAGAGTGATGCGCGGCGTACGTCCGAATTCACCGGCAACCACGACGAGCGTTTCATCAAGTTGCCCGGTCTGTTCCAGATCGGTGATCAACGCATGCAGAGCCAGGTCGAAAGGAGGGATCAGGTCTTCCCGCAGAGATTCGCAATTCTGCCAGTGGCTGTCCCAGGCGTAGCCTTTCTTCCCTTGAGAACGCAGCCAGCTGACCTGCACCAGACGCGTTCCCGCAGTCAGCAGACGCCTGCCCAGGAACACAGATTGACCGAACAGATTGCGCCCGTACTTCGCGCGCTCGACAGTGTTTGCCGTCGACAGGTCAACGGCTTCGCGCACGGCGCTGGATGCCATGACGTCGACCGCCTTCTGCTGGTTTTCACGCAACGAACCGGCGAGTGCCGTTTGTGTGAGGTAATCGACCTGCTGGTTGACCTGCCCCAAAAGCTTGCGGCGTCGCTGGATGACTTCCGTGGGACGATTGGCGAGCAGCGGCAAATGATCGAGTCGATAGTTTTCTTCATTGGGATCGCCACCCGTCTGCAGCGGATCGAAGCGCCCGCCCAATCGACCGCCCCACTGTCCGGGACGCCGCCCGCTCCCGGCATCCAGACGCCGAGGGACGATGATGAACGGAACCATCGGGCCCCGACCTGGACTGACCTTCGCCACGGCCGCACCCACATGCGGGTGATCTTCCCGGCTCATGAAGTTGGCCTGAGAGCCTGTGCCTTCGTACTTATATCCGGTAAACATGTGGTACCCGCCGACAGCATGACCGCCGGACGTATGCGTCATCGAACGGATTAATGCGCCGCGGCTAAGCAGCTGAGCGGACAGCGGCAGGTACTCGGAGAAACGAATCCCGGGGACAGCCGTGTCAATCGTACTGAACTCGCCGCGAATCTCGGAGGGTGCGTCGGGTTTGGGATCGTACATGTCGAGTTGGGAAGCGCCACCCGACTGAAACAGCACAATGCAGTTTTTCGCCTTGCCGAAACTGGGAAGGCTCCGCCCGGAATAACTTTCTTCAGACGCCTGTGCTCGTTCGTTCAGCAGCCAGGGCAGTGTCGCACCGGACAGCCCCAGCCCGCCAACTCGCAGCATCTCGCGACGCTCGATCCCGTCGCAAAGTCGTGTTGCCGGACCATTGATACGAAGCATGGCTTCCACCTTGGGTTCGCGTCGCGCTCACTGAATTCGTCTGCGCTTCAGAGTATCCTAACGGTCGGCAGCTCGCAAGCCGATTCAAGCCGCCTGCGACGATCCGGCGGATGATGAGGGTGGCTTTCACGAAACACCTGCTCGATTCATCCAGACTGGCACACCGTTAAGATCATCCCGTCTATGTATGACCAGCTGGAAACTGATTCGATTGCAGAACGACAGACCCGCCGGCGAAACCTGATGCAATGTCGCGTTCCGCCTGCTACCATCGCGTCTGTGAACAACGCTCCTCTGTTTTTATCTCGCGCGATGGAGAGCTGCCGATGTTCCGGCTGTGGGCCAAATTCAAAAAATGCATGTTCCGTCCGCCTGCGATCAGCAGGGCGTCGCTGGCCGCCATCGTGACGTGGTGGCTGCTTTCCGGAACGGCCATCGCCGAGATCTTTATCGAACAGGCGTTCCCACCGTGTGTGCAACGAGGCAAGACTGTCCGTGTGAAATTCACCGGGACCGAACTCGACGGGGCCTTCGCCTTGTGGTCCTCCACGAAGGCCGTGCAGGCGAAACTGGTTGCAGCCGATCGTGAACATGCAACGTTTGACGTCGAGACGTCGCCTGGGGCGCGTGTCGGCATGTACGGTTTTCGAGTCGCTACGCACAGTGGACTCAGCAATTTGCACCTGTTCGTCATCGATGATCTGCCAACGCTTGATGAACTGGAAACGGTCCGAGTTGACACAACCAATGATCGCTTTACCGACGCGCAGCCTGTCGCACAACCCGCGGTTGTGGTCGGAACGTCGACTGAATCCGACGTCGACCATTACGCGATCGAGGTCGAGGCGGGACAGCAGATGTCATTCGAAGTTGTTGCCAGCCGACTTGGCAAAGCGTTCGATCCGGTGATCAGAATCATGGATGACCGCGGCCGTGTCGTCCGCATGTACGACAACGACCCCGGCCTGTTCTTCGACTTTCGTTTTCAACACACGTTCAAGTCAGCCGGACGATACGTGCTCGAATTGCACGACTCTCGCTATCACGGGTCTCCGCACTGGACATATATGCTGAGGCTGGGCCGATTTCCGGCATCACGAGTGGCCGTTCCCTCGACAATTCCCGGCAATTCAAAACAGCTTGTGTCGTTCCCTGGCTTTTCCGGCGACCCGCGTGAAGTGGAATATGGCCATGCCGGTCGGGTCGATCGCTTCTACTTTGGATTGCGAGGAGCTGAAGACAACGCTCCGGTTTGGGTCCCGATGCAGGTCTCTCCCTGGAAAAATCTTGTCGAGACGGAACCGAATGATGCAGCCGGTTCTTCCGTTGCTGCTGACGTGCCGACGAACCTTCACGGTTCCTTTCACTCACCGGACGACCAGGATTGGTTTCAATTCGAGTTAAAGAAAGAAACGGTGCTGGAGTTTCGATCGGAAACACGAGCGCTGGGGTCGCCCGCCGACATCGAACTTGCCATTTTCTCCGACACCGGCGAACGATTGGCATCATCCGATGATTCAGATTTTGATGACGCACAACTTTCATTCACAACGCCGGCGGACGGAATGTTTTACCTTCAGGTAACCGAACTCGTTCGCAAATCCGGACCGCCTTACACCTATCGCATCGAAGTTGCCGGACGCCGTCCGGATTTTGTGATTTCGTCAGAATTAGCGCGGTTGACGATTCCACACGGTACGCGACAACCGTTGCCGCTGTCCGTCAAACGAACCGATTACGATGAGGAAATTGAATTGTCGTTGCTGGGTGCTCCAAAAGGCATGACGCTGGAGTCGTCGACGCTGCCAGCCGGGGCTGACGCACTGACGACAGCAATTGTGGTCGACCAGTCCGTTCCGCTGGGACTCCACAGCGTTCAGGTCGTGGCGATGAGCGTGGCGGGGGCCCCATCGGTTGCGGCCGTCGCTTCAACAGCGCCGCTCGTTGATCGTCTGCCGGATGAACGCGGACCCCATGGCGAGGCATTTGAGTTACGCGAAGATCAGCGGCGCCTGCCTCCGACAACAGCTGACCGCATCGCCGTGCTGGTTGTTCCTGAGGCAACGTGGGATTTTGAGATCGTTGAGGATGAAGTGGTCGTCCCGCGGTATGTGCAGTCGAGTTTTACAATCCATACGACGCGCGATGCGGACTACCACGAAGCGGTGACGTTTGTTGCCCGCGGAGGACCGCTGGAACAGGACAGGCTGAGGATGCCGTCGATTACCAGTATGATTCCAAAAGCGACTCCTGATGACTTGGAAATCGTGGCCGTCCTGAAATCCGGAGTCGACACAAAACTGGAACGCCATCGTGTCGCAGTGACCGGTTCTGCACGCGATGGCGAACGAACAGTGCATCTCACGCGGACGTTTGAACTGGAAACGAAAGCGGCCTATCGGCCATCGCCGGAAACTCCCGAAATCGAACTGAAGCCGGGCGGCACAAGGATCGTGAGGATCGCGGTGAATCGGTTGCCGCAAATGCAGGTTCCCATCAAGCTGACATTCACTGCGCCCGAGGGTATCCAGGTACCCGCGACGGTGGTCGTGCCGTCGGAACAGAAATCCGGCGAATGCGAGTTGACGGTTGCCGAAGACATCAAGCCGGGAAGGTACTCGGTCGCTGTGAGCGGTGACGCAGTGATCGGAAAATTCCTGGAGAGAGTCGAAGGCGACCAACTCACTGTTGTCGTGAAGGAATAATTGTCTCAGATGAGCCTCCTGATTGTGATCTCACAGCGGAATCAGCAGCGATCACCGTGCGAAGCGGACACCCGCAACCGCCGCGTGGTCGTTCCTGTGCTGTGACTTCAGGTCGGAAACAACGCAATCGACTCACTGAGCGGACAGTAATTCTTTTTTGGCAAATGGAATCGACGTGATTCAGGAAGCTCGGATCGAGGACCAAAACGCATGCGACGATTCATCTGCTCACATCTTCCCGCGCTGCTCTTTTGCGGCATCGCCAGTCTGACAAGTGTGGCAGCGAACGAGCCGTCGCGAGATTCATCCCGGCCGACTGCGATGAGAATATTCCCGGAGCGGCTGACGTGTACATCATCTGATGTTTGGTACGTGAACATATCGGGTGTGTGCGCTGACGGATCGGAGTCAGATTTGACCCGTGCGGCGCGATGGTCGAGTTCCGATGTCGATGTTGTTGACGTGCAGGATGGCCGAGTGATTCCGGTTGGCAATGGCGAGGCCGCCATCACGGCGGTGTTTGGTGAGTTGCAGGCCAGTGCCCACGTTCAGGTCACGAACTTCGACACACCTCGGAAGATCGAATTCAGGTCGGACGTTATTGGGGCGCTGAGCCGCGGCGGTTGCAATCAGGGGGCCTGTCATGGTTCACCTCAGGGAAAGAACGGTTTCCGATTGAGTCTGCGGGGGTTCGACCCGGATGTTGGATATTCCGAGTTGACGCGGGATCTCTACGGAAGGCGAGTGAACGCCGGTGATCCTGCCGGCAGCCTGGTGCTGTTGAAAGCCACTGGCCAGGTCCCACATGCAGGCGGCCGGCGGTTCCAGAGCGAGGCACCGGCACTGCGCGCGCTCACGCGGTGGATCGAGCAGGGTTGTCACGACTCCGAAACGCCGCGGACGCTCACGAGGCTGGAGGTTCACCCTTCGACCAGGCGATTGCACGAATCAAGTCCTGAGCAGCAACTGATCGTGCACGCTCACTATGCAGACGGAAATGTGCAGGACGTGACCGACTACGCCGTGTTCGCTGCTGCTGAAGACGGTGGGGCATCCGTGACTGATGATGGACTGGTCCGTTTTGAATCGACAGCTGCCAGTGCAGTGCTGGTGCGGTTTCTGGAGCGGATTGAAACCGTTCCGCTGACGTACATCGAGCAGGACGATGATTTCGAATTCACGTCACCACCCGTTGCCAACTTCATTGACGAGGCCGTCTTCTCCCGTCAACGTGAACTGCAGCTGCAGCCAACCATGCTCGTCGGCGATGCCGTGTTTCTGCGGCGTGTCTATCTCGACATCACCGGTGGAATTCCGACTCCTGAGGATGCCCGCGCGTTTCTCGACTCATCGGATCCGGAAAAGCGTCCGAAGTTGGTCGATCAGCTGCTGGAAACGTCTGAATACGCCGCTTTCCAGGCGCTCCACTGGGCTGACGTCATGCGTGGCAATCGGGAAACAATCACCGAACGCGGCGTCCACAATTTTCATCGCTATCTGGTTGCCAATTTCGCAGCTGACCGACCGTTCATTGACACCGCATCAGACATTTTGAACAGCCTTGGGAACACCATTCACG
>JBDOMX010001001.1:0-6213 GCA_039831615.1 Planctomycetaceae bacterium | reverse complement strand
ACGAACCGGCTGCAAACTTCTATCGTATTTCCCGTTCACCGACTGAAGCAGCAGAATCGTTCTCCCAGTTGTTTGTCGGTGTCAGGATTCAATGCGCGAAATGCCACAATCATCCGTACGAGTCAATTAGCCAGCGGGACTATTACGGACTGGCGGCCTATTTCGCTCAGGTGCAGCTCAAGGGACAGCGATTTGGCCGTGACGACGAAACTGTTTTTCTCGCGAAGACCGGCGACGTGAAGTTTCCGCCGACCGAAGAGATAGTAATACCCACGGCATTTGGCTCGATCGAAGCTGACCTCGGTCCGCATGAAGACCGTCGGCAGCGTCTTGCTGCATGGCTGTCCAGTCCGGAGAATCCGTATTTCGCTCGGTCGGTCGTCAACCGTGTCTGGCAGCACATGATGGGACAGGGCATCGTGGAACCGGTCGACGATTTCCGGGATTCCAACCTGCCGTCGAACCCGGAACTGCTTGACGCACTTGCCACACACTTCGTTCAGAATGGATACCGCTTTAAGCCGTTGATTCGGACGATCGTGAATTCAAGCACTTACCAACTGAGCGCTGAATCCCGCGTGACGCAGTCGCGTCAGGCCGCCAGTCCGGAACGGTACTTCACCAAAGCAGTTGTCAAAATGCTGCCTGCCGAACAATTGATCGACGCCATTGCGATGGCCACCGGGATTCCGGAAAAGTTCGGTCGTTACCCGCTCGGCACGAAAGCAATCGAACTGGCTGAGGGCGATGTCGATCACCGGTTTCTGCAGGCCTTTACAAAACCGATTCGTGACGTCGCCTGTGACTGTGCGCGAGAAACTGATCCGACCCTGGCGCAGGTCATGCATCTGTTGAACAACGCCGGAATTCTTAATCGGATCGATGCGTCTGACAGCCGGCTTGCCCGCTGGCTGGCGGACAAAATGACCGACGACGAGATTGTCGAGTCTTTATATCTGGCCACGCTGAGCCGCCGTCCGAAGTCGGCCGAAATTCAACTCGCCACTCGACATCTTGCAGAGACATCGAACCGCACTGAGGGTTTCCGGGATCTGCAGCACGCATTGTTGAATTCGAATGAGTTCCTGATCCGCCACTGAAAAATCGAAGCCGACCGGGCGCTGACGAATCAGAATCGGCGTCGCAGCTGTTGATTGCGAATCGTTGTTGCCTGCGAACGCAAAAAGCCGGAGACGTGATGGCACGTGTCCGGCTTTCGCGCTGGATGCAAATCGAATTCAGACGTGACGCAGCGAACCACACAACGCCCGTTGGCATTCACAACTAACCCCCAAACCGAATCACGAATGCAACCTGGCCGCTAGACCATATCTTTCAATCCCTTCAGCGGCAGAATCTTGACCACGTTTCGAGCTGGCTTCGCTTTGAACATTGTTTCCTCTTTTGTGAATGGGTTGATTCCCTTACGGGCTTTCGTGGCTGGTTTACGGACCACTTTGACCTTCATCAGACCGGCCAGATTGAACACACCAGGTCCTCGCCTGCCCAGATTTTTTCCCATCAATTCGCCCAGTTCGTCGAAGACACTGGAGACCTCTTTCTTGCTCAGACCTGTGCCTTCGGCCAGGGCTGTGACGACTTCCGTCCTGGTCATTGCCTTAGCTGGTGCTGCCTTTTTTTTCGCTGCTTTTTTTTTCGCTGCCATTGGGGTTCCTTCAATTTGAGATACTTCCATTTAAGGCAGAAAAGTATTGACCGCACTGGCGATTGTCAATCCGCAACCGCCCGGATCGTTCTCCGGGGAGAATCTCGCTCTGATGTTCCCAAAAATGATTCGCCAGAGACACATGAGACCAGCCTCCTGCGAGTTGAATGGCGACCTCAATTCGAGTCAACAGCAGTGGCGACTTCTCGCAGTCGCCCTCTCGGGCGCAGTCATTCGGGACTCAGTTCTGTACTGGTCCAAAACTTCGGCGTGGTGCTGTGAACAGGTTGCGAATTTGTCGTGCTTGTGCCCCAGGACGCCCTGAAGCTGGTCTCCGATTCTAACCATCGCCAGCGTCGTTCCCTCCGGATACGGGTTCGCGCCGCGTATTTCGGAGGCTGCGGTGAGTTGGCCGATCGTCAGAGTCGCGGCGACTTTCAATCTGCGAACTGACACTTTGTGTAAGCAGAAATCACGCGGTGAGAATCGGCGGATGTCATTCAATCGATCTCAGCGGAGTGAAATCGGCGTCACGAATTCGAGGGCATCCGTCGTGTTGATGAGATCGAGTTCCATCCGTCCGAAGTTGTGAAGACCATTCGTGTCGACGGAAAGCACGTTGTCGCGATTCCCGAACGTAACCAGCAGGTGCTTGCCATGACGTTTGATCTGAATGTGGTACGCCTGGTACTGATACTCGAAGTCTCGTGTGTTACCTGCTGCGCTGATAGTGGCGACGCCTCTTCCAAGGCGAAAACCGACCGGGAGGCTGGCGCTCCCGCTTTCGCCAATAAAGGTGAGGCCAAACTCACCACGGCCTTTTACATTCAGGTCGACGGCCACCGCGAAGTCTCGTCCGATCTGTACCTCGTCTGAGACAACACCCTCAGTCGTATGTTCAAATCGGAACCACACACTGCTTCTGTCGCCGGGATGGCTCGGAGCGAGGTTGCCGAAAGTATTCCCGCTGCTGATGACGGTCCATTCAAGACGACGACTTGTCTCAACTGTGATCGCCAAAACCTCTCCCGTGGATGCTGATCCAGGTGTCAGCTCAATCCCTCTGTTCCTGGCAGCGGCTAACTGTGCCTCAATGAAAAATGACACTGCCAGTCTGATGGAGTTGTTGACAACGCCATTCTGATCTTTGCCGCTGCCATCGATCCGCGAACTCGGAAGTCCTTCGGTCAGATCGATTCCCACATTTCCAACGACCTCCCGGTCATCCTGAAGGAGTCCTGACTCTATGGTGAGAAAATCAAGCGACCCATTGCTGCAGGTCAATGGAATTGACGGTGGCGGTGCTGGAATCGTCGACTGTTCGATGTTGGAATTGGCCGTCCCTGCCTGTGCACCCGGGGGCGTCTGACTCGGAACGACACTCACCGGTGTCTGTGCGGTCTGCTCAATCATTCGAACACTTTGGGTTTCGGTAAGCTCTGAAGATCGGAAGGATCCGTCGATGCCCCGGTTAGACTCGCCATAAGGAGACCATTGAACGGCGGATGTAGAATGTCAGGCTGGCTGTCGTCGACGTACATGGCCTGGACAGGGGCGACATGGACAGCTTCGGTCGGGAACTCTGCACTGACGCCGGTGTGTTTTGGTTCGTCTATCGCTTCTTCCGTCCGATCATCAATGATTGTGTTGTTTGTTTGCTGCTGTGTCAGTTGTCCGATCATGTTCTGGATTCTGCCGACACCTTCCCCGGACAGGAATACGACGAGTCCGACGCCACCAGGGATCGTCAGGAGGAGTACGAACTTCGTACCAAACGATAGTCCGTGTTTGAACGGGTGATAGAACACGACACCGAGTTGGTAGACATCCGTGCGTTCGCCGACCTGTCCATACTTTTTGTCGACTTGCTCGGGACTTGCCCATCGCACACTTCCCAGAAAGCTGCCAGGCCCTGTCCGGTCGGTGGCCTTTGCGAGCCTGCGACCATCAATTCCCCTGGCGAGACCGAAGTCGAGGATGTGTGGTTTGCCGTGTCCATCAATGCGAATATTTGACGGCTTCAGGTCTCGATGCACGATTCCTGACCGGTGTGCCGCCTCGATTGCGCGAGCAATCTTCGCGCACAGACGGACTCGACGTTCCGCGTTCAGTCCTTTCGACTGAATACAGGCGTCAAGGTCGCGGCCTTCGAGACTGACTGCATAACCGCAGCTTCATACTGGCGGTGCAATCCCCATGAAAAGTATGGCCGAGAACGACATTTGACTGGTTCAGACAACTGATCGCAGCCCGCATGGACTTCCATGTGGGCTTTTTGTCGTCACCAAAGGAAAGGATACGACCGGTGTCAGCAAACGGCATTTGGGCAACATGGTATCAGTGCTTGTTGAGCGCCCATGAACAGCTGAAGGCGTCGGGGAAGAAACGTGACGGCGGAAAGTCAGGTGCGCCAAAGGAGCAATCCCATGGCCGCTGATTTCGAACTCCGTGATGAGTTCATCCTGGAAGTCAGTGCTTTGTTCCAGCCGATCGGTCAATTCGCAAAGGCGGCTGAACTGACTGAGGACGTCGGAGGGCGCGACGCGCACGCAACCGTGACTGATGAGTCGGGGGCGGGCCGATGAGCGACGCACTCACAACGATCGAATTGTCACGGCTCACGGCGCCACTGTTTGCCGAGTCGATGGCCGTCATAGAGTCATGGGGATTCAAGTACAAGACGAACCTCGTCTGGGATAAGGAACGACCGTATTACGGCCATTACAGCCATGTGCGGCACGAACACCTTTGCATCTGCACTCGAGGGAGCTGCACACCTGAGCCAGATGCACAGCTGCCGCAAAGCATTATCGCGATCAGCAGAACAAGGCATTCGCGAAAGCCGCACGAATTCTACGAGCTGGTCGACTCGCTGTACCCGGACGGTAAACGCATCGAACTGTTTGCGCGGAACCGGCGCGACGTCTGGGACTCGTGGGGACACGAGGTAGATGACGGAGCACGCGGAACGAATCTCGCAGTCACGGCCGGCGGCCGCAGATCAGATTCGAAGACACATGTAAAAACGATGGCGTTGATCAGCCTGCCAACGCGACTGCCACCTGCGTCGATCGAACAGACAAATTGCGTACGTACGCAGGAACGACGGCCCGGTTGTCGTCGGCAAAAAAACTCGTGCAAAGTCCGGTCGCCGCATGATCGATCCCGTGGAAGTAACTTTCTTTGAGATCCGTGTGCCCCCAATGCTCGCTTGGGACACCCGATCCGTCACCTGATGGAATCGTCTCCGTTTCGTCGGTACTCTGGTCGCCATGACCGATGTGACGCAGATCCTGAATCAATTCGAATCCGGTGACGCCTCCGCCGCCGAGAAGCTGTTGCCGTTGGTTTACGAGGAACTGCGCCGGCTGGCAGCGCAGAAGATGGCTGGTGAGTCGCCTGACCACACGCTGCAGGCAACCGCGCTGGTGCATGCCGCTTACGTGCGTCTGGTCGATCGCACACAGCCGCCTGACTGGGACGGCCGAGAGCATTTGTTCGCAGCCGCTGCTGAAGCGATGAGACGCATACTGGTGGATGCCGCGCGGCGAAAAATGGCTGTCCGCCACGGAGCGAACCATAATCGCGTTCCGCTCGATGACGTGAGCATTTCCGTCGAAGAACGACAGCTGGATCTGCTGGCGCTCGACGAGGCACTGGCAGAGTTCGAAGAGTCTGAGCCCGAAAAGGCCGCATTGGTCAAGCTGCGATATTTCGCCGGCCTTACGATTCCGGAAGTTGCAGCCGCCCAGGGGATTTCCGTCCGAACTGCTGAACGCCAATGGGTTTACGCCCGGTGCTGGCTGTTGGGCAAGATCAGTCCGCCGGATGGATTTCAACCAAATAATTGAAATCGTCGGATTTAGTGTCGGGTCGCTGGCATTTTTTACGCATTGATTCACGTGACCATTCCGTAACGGGCGAACTGATGGCGACGACGCACAAACCGATTGAGGAAATCCTGGCAGACGCCGTTGAAATCGATTCAGCAGCGGAGCGGGCCGAGTTTCTGGATGCTGCGTGTGCGGACAGTGCGGAGTTGCGGCAGGAACTCGAACGCCTGATCGATGTGCACTTCACTTACGGTCACCTCATGGACGCTCCCGCCAACGCTCATCTGTTGGACCGGGCTTCAGTCACAGGACTGCCGGAAACGCTTGCCCCGCAGGCACCGCTGGATGGCACATTGGGCGATTTTCAACTGGTTCGAGAAATCGGTCGCGGCGGGATGGGCGTTGTTTATGAGGGCCGGGAACTCTCCCTGAATCGGCGGGTGGCGATCAAGGTCCTGCCGTTTACGGCCGTGCTGGATCAGCGGCAGCTGGAACGATTTAAGACCGAGGCCCAGGCCGCCGCCGGTCTGCATCATGCCAACATCGTGCCCGTGTTTCATATCGGACACGACCGAGCTGTGCACTATTCCCAGAACAAGCGACCCACTGAGCGGGTTTTTCGAACGGAATTTGCGCAGCGTATCGCGGTCGGCGATGCGAAATCGTCGGTGCTTCGTCGAGAATGTTTCTGCGGCATGGTTCGTCATTTCTTCG